>CBIMJO010001407.1:0-3227 GCA_966244135.1 uncultured Actinocrispum sp.
CGTCCGTACGGCGATGCCGATGTTGTGCCATAACACCGCCGGTGGGGTGCGAGCGGTCGCGATTCCCAGGCGGGTGGCGGTTTCGCGCAGCTCGATCATCTCGGCGACGCATGCGTGACAGGTCGCCAGATGGTGTTCGAAGGCCTGGCGTTCGGTGTCGGACACGGCGTTGAGAACGTAGGCGCCGGTCAGGGTGTGCACATCGGCTGTGGTCGTCATGTGTTGTCTCCCAGGCAATCGCGCAGCCCGGAGCGCCGCCGCGCACCTGAATGGCCGCGGCGGCACCAGGTTCCGCGGATCAGGCGGACGGCATGAGGACGGAGTCGATGATGTACACGGTCGCGTTCGCGGTCTTCACGTTGCCGCACACGACCTTCGCACTACCGCCGACGGTGAAGTCCTGGCCGCTGCCCATGGTGGCGAGCTTGCCCTTCTCCAACGTGTCGAAGCTGCCGGCGGCGAGATCGGCCGGCGTGATGGTCTGGCCCACCACGTGATAGGTGAGGATCTTGGTCAGCATCGCCTTGTCCGCCAGCACCTTGTCCAGGTCGGCCTTCGGCAGCTTGGCGAACGCGTCATTGGTGGGCGCGAACACGGTGATGCCCTTGGCACCGTTCAGCGTGTCGACCAGACCCGCCTGCTTCACCGCAGTGACCAAAGTGGACAGAACGGGGTTGTTGGAGGCCGCGGTCGCGACCGGATCCTGCGCCATGCCTTGGAAGCTGCCCGCACCGTCCTTCGGCACGGCCGAACACGCCGGACCGAACTGGTCGGCCGACGCCGACGAGGTGGGCGCCTCGGAAGAGGGCATCGACGACTGGGACATCTGGTTCCCGGACGACTGGGTCCCGGACGACGCGGTGCCGCTGGAACCGCAAGCGGCCATGGTCATCAACGCGACTCCGCCAACGATGGCCGCGACTGTACGTGGCATGCGCATAACTGTTGTCTCCCTGCGACTCTTTGTTCCTACATCAGGCATTCGGTGCAGCCGGCTGCCCGGTTTGGCTCAACACCGAACTTTTTCACCCTTGGACGGTGAACGTCGTGGAGTGCCAGCCGGTCGCGCCGTCCGGGATGGGCGGCACACGCTGGTCGGTCTGCGTGTAGCCGGCGTTGTCCGTCGCGCGACACTCCACTGTGTGCAGTCCGGGCGCGAGCGACAGCTCCGCCCGCCACATCCGCCAGGTGTCCCGGTTGCCCTCCGCCGCCAGCACGGCCGGCGTCCATTCCCCGTTGTCCGCACGGACTTCGACCTTGGCGATGCCGCGGTTCTGCGCCCAGGCCACCCCGGCGATGACGGTCCTGCCGGACGGAACGGTGGCGAACCCGGACGGCGAGTCGATCCTGGACTGTGTCCTGATCGGCGCCTTCTGACCCCACCCGCGCTTCAACCAGTACGCCTGCTTGTCCGCGAACCTGTTGAACTCCATGTCCACCACCCACTTCGTGGCCGACACGAACCCATACAGGCCAGGAACGACCATCCGGGCCGGAAAACCGTGTTCCGCGGGCAGCGGCTCGCCGTTCATGCCGATCGCCAGCATGCCCCTGTCCAGCACATCGGCCACCGGGCTCCCGCAGGTCCAACCGTCCACACTGGTCGAGAACAGCTGCTCAGCGCCGGGTTTCACGCCCGCACCGGCCAGAAGGTCCCGCATCGGCACGCCGATGAAGTTCGCGGTGGACACATACGGTCCACCCACCTCATTGGACACACACGTCATCGTGATCGTCCGCTCGACCAGCCGCATCCGCCGGATATCCGCGAACGGCACCATCACCTCGTTGTCCACGGCGCCGTGGATGCGCAGCACGTAGTCCTCGGCGCGCAGGCGGGGCACGTTGAGCAGCGTGTCGATCCGGTAGAAGTCACGGTTCGACGTGATGAATCTCGGCGTCCCCAACTGCGGGAAGTCCACCCCCGCGGGGATCGGCGGCGCCGGATCGGCTGCCACCAGATCACCGACCGCGGTGCGCGAACTCTCCACATCCACACTCGTGGCCAGCAGCTGCCCACCGACGCCGGCCAAACCCGCTCCCGCAGCGACACCGGCAGAGGTCAGCAGGAACCGCCTACGACTCGGATCCGGTGTGGACGGACGCGACACCGCATGCAACCACAGGAAGACACCCACTCCCGCGACCAGACTGGCCAGCGGAGCCAGCACATCCACCGTGTCCGTGTCCGGACGGCTCAGCACGGCCACGATCCCCAGCCCACCCAGCATTGTCGCCAGCACAGCACCCGGAACCGGACTGCGGCGCGACAACATCCCAGCCGCCGCCCCGAACACCAGCAACACCAAGGCCATGCCGCCAAGCAGGACCAGCTTGTCGTTGGTACCGAAGTTGCGGACCGCGAAGTCCTTCACCGGCATGGGTGTCAGATCAATAGCCGTATTGCCCACCGCGTAGAACGGCGACGCGTTCGGATTGAGCAGCCCCGCGACCAAATGCCCCACGGCCAACGCAACGAGGACCGCAGCCACACCCACCACCACAGCACGCCCCACCGGCACCCGCCGGCCGCCACTCTCGCGATCCTTGTCCATGACCGGTCTTCGAGACCAGACCACCATCGGATGGTCCGCGCACCACCATCCGGCCGGCTTCACGGTGAATTGCCGCCGTGCGGGTGACCCGACCAATCCGGGCCACGACCGGCTCCGTTGTCACGACAGTGACCACAGTAGACGGTCCTCAGGCGAGAGCCGAGGTCGATATACCAAACGCCACCCGCAACTACCGGGAACCAAACGCCGAGCGGATACGACTACCCGGCTGTGACCCGTCAGCCCCTCTTCGAAAGGCATCCGTTCATGGCACGTCTAGGCACCCTGCTCGCCGCGGTCGTGGCGTTGCTGCTCGCGACCGCGCTGCCCGCGCTGGCGCACAACGAGCTCAAGTCCAGTGACCCGAAGGCCGGGGCGACGCTGGACGCGGCCCCGACCGCGGTCGTCCTCACCTTCTCGGAAGAGCTCATCCAGGGCCAGACCACCGTGACGGTCACCGGACCAGACGGAGCCGACGCGTCAGCGGGACCAGCCCAGCTCAACGGCGTGACCGTGTCCGTGCCATTCAAGCCCAAGGCCGCTGGCGCCTACACGGTTGCCTACAAGGTCATCGCGGACGACGGTGACGTCACGAACAAGAACCTGAAGTTCACCCTGACCGCCGCCGCCATCCCCACGCCGCCGACCACCACAACCACCACGACGACCACA
>CBIMJO010001408.1:0-3226 GCA_966244135.1 uncultured Actinocrispum sp.
CAGGCCGAGACGGTGACGACCTGAGCGGCCGAGGCATGCAGCCACGTCGTGACCAGCACGGTCTCCGCCACGACGGCAGTCCACATGAGGACGGTTACCCGACGATCCCCATCCGCCAGACGCGAGAACAGCAGGATCTGTACCAGCGCGAGCATCGATCCGGTGAGCGCGAACGGCCATACCGCCATGGTGCTCCCCGAGTACCCCGCCCCACCGATGATCGCTAGCAGCCGCGGCCCGAGCACGACGCACACCAGCAGCACCAACGCATCGAGCCCGGCGCACACGGCGAGCGCGATCGGCAGTACGCGGCGCGAGCCGTGCGCGAGCCGGGGGAGGACCAGGACGCCGACGGCCTGTGGCAGCCAGTAGGCGATCTTCGTGACGATCGCGCCGAGCGCGTATTCGCCCGCCACCGCGGCGGGCAGGGTGTGCCGGGCCAGCACGAGGTCGAGGTTCACCAGCAGTACCAGCGCGAGCATCGCCTGCGCCGCGTGCAGCACCTCGCCCGCGTGGGCGCCGCGGGCCGGGCGCGGCCTGCCGCAGATCACCCAGCTGGTGACCACGACCAGGAACGAACCGATCGCCGTGCCCGCGAGCGCTCCCGTCGCGCTGCCGGTCACCAGCAGGCCGATGACCGTGCCACCGATCTTTCCGGCGCCTTCCAGCGAGATCAGCCCGGCCAGCGTGGCGAACCGCTTGCCGCCCTGCAGCAGGCCGTGGAACAGGCCGAGCAGCGTCAGCGGGCCGAGTGCGGCCGCGAGCAGCAGCGCGGGCGCGAGCGAAGCCAGGTGCAGCACCGGAACGAGCACCGGCGTCAGTGCCAGTCCCAGGCCGCCGACGACCGCGCTCGTGGTCAGGCCCAGCGCCATCAGGGTTCCGGTGGACTCGGCCTTGCGGGCCACCCGCAGCGCCACGATCGTCTGCAGGCCCATCGCCGGCACCACGCCGATGACCAGCACGGCGAGCAGCGAGCTGAGCTCGCCGAACGCACTCGGGGCCAGGATGCGGGCGGCGACCAGGCTCAGCACGTAGCTGCCCGCGTTGTTGACGGCGAGCGCGAGCGAGACAAGGATCGCCGAGACCCGCTCGTCGGCCCTCACCTCGGTCAATGTCACCGAAAACTCCTCGTTACCGGCCGGTAGGGATGCGACCATAGCCAAGATGGACGCGGAAAGGGAGGGCCGTTGGGCGTAAAGGCAACGCTGGCCGCTGTCAGCGGCGCGCTCACCCTCCTGGTCGTCACGCCCTTGCTGGGCCGCGGTTTCGTCCTGAGCTACGACATGGTGTTCGCGCCACGGCTGTGGTTCGGCCCGGACGCGTTCGGCGCGGGCTCGTCGCTGGCGCGTTCCGTACCTGCTGACGCCGTCGTCGCGCTCGTCACGACGGTCCTGCCCGGCGACATCGTCCAGAAGCTCGTGCTGGCGCTCGCGATCTTCTTCGCCGCCTACGGGGCCGGCACGCTGGTACCAACCGAACGCTTGGGCACGCGGATCGTGGCGGCGACCGGATATGCGTGGACGGCATACTTCGCGGAGCGGTTGTTCATCGGGCACTGGCCGTTGCTGCTGACCTACGCGTGCCTGCCGTGGATCGTCCTGGCTGGACACCGGCTGCGGGACCGGGAGCCGAAAGCGTTGGCACACCTGGTTCTCGCGTGCGCACCCGCCGTGCTCACCCCACCTGGCGGGATCCTGGCCGCGCTCACCGCGATCGTCGCGGGTGGGCGCCGTCGTCTGGTGCGGACGATCGGCGTCTCCGTGCTGCTGAACCTGCCGTGGCTGGTGCCGACGGTGCTGCACCCTGGCGGTTCGCTGTCCGACCCGGCCGGTGTCGAGGCGTTCAGCGCGCGCACGGAGAGCTGGGGCCCGGCGATCCTCAGCGTGCTGGGCCTGGGCGGGATCTGGAACGGCGATGTCGTGCCGCAGAGCCGGAGCGTGCCGCTGACGCCGATCGTGACGGTGCTGGTGATCGTGGTCGCGATCGCCGGATTCCGGCCGCTGGCGGCCAGATGGGGCCTCCCGCGGACGCGATCGCTGGTGGCGCTGGGGGTTCTCGGGGTGCTGCTGGCGTCGCTGGCCACCCTGCCGCTCGGCGAGCCACTGCTTTCCTGGGCGATGAACCACGTTCCCGGCGCCGGGCTGCTGCGGGACGCGCAGAAGTGGGTGGCCTGGTGGGCTTTGCCGGTCGCGCTGGGGTTCGCGCTGGCGATCGAGGCGGTGGCCGTCCGCTGGCGCGCGATCGTGGTGCCCGCCGCGTTGTTGCCGCTGGTCCTGATGCCGGACCTGGCCTGGGGCGGGTGGGGCAGGCTGGAACCCGTGCAGTACCCCGACGACTGGGCCGCCGTATCCACAAAGCTCAGTGGCCGGCCGGGTGACGTGCTGGCGCTTCCGTTGTCCGCCTTCCGGAAGTACGCCTGGAACGACTACCGCACACAACTGGATCCGGCGCCCCGCTTCCTGCCCAGCACCGTGCTCATCGACGACACCCTGCGCGTCGGCAGCCAGGCGATCGCGGGGGAGGACAAGCGGCTCGAACGTGTTCGTGCCACAGAGGATCTCGCGGGCGAGGGCATCGGCTGGGTGCTCGTCGAACACGGCACCCCTGGTACCGTGGACCCGCGTTTCCTGCAGGGCGCCACCGAGGTCTGGTCCGGACCATGGCTGACGCTCTACCGTGCGCCGGGCGCGCTCAAGCCGGTCACGGTGTCATGGTTCCCGGTGATGGCGGCAAATGGAGTAGCGGTTATATCGATCGTGACTGCGCTGTTGTGCTGCATGTTACCCGTGCGTAGATTGATCCCGGGCCGGACTTCCCTGCCGCAGAAGGAGTAACCCCTTGCTCACGTTGATAGGCATCGTCGCCTCCGTTGCCGTAGGGCTCGGCGCCGCCGCCGGTGGCAGTCTGATCTTGATCAGCGGTTCCGACCCGGACACCACCCAGCAGGTGCAGCAGTTGTTCCAGAAGGCGTACGACCCGCTGGACAACCCGCAGGCGATCTACGGCAGCCGCTGACCGTCCCGGATGTCCCAGTCGGCGTCCGATCAGGCGCACAGCGTTGTCGGGCTGTACGGCGATCCCACGGTGTCCTGGAGCATCCTGCTGGAGGCCCGGCTGGCTTCGGCGCCGTCCCCACTGGACATCGGTGACCGGCTGAGTGCTGCCGCGGCACGGTATCCGCACCTCGGCGCGGCTCCCGCGGTCGAGACGATGCACGCGGCGGACA
>CBIMJO010001409.1:0-3224 GCA_966244135.1 uncultured Actinocrispum sp.
TGGAAGCCGAGGCCACCGGTCTGCGCCGGTGGTGGCCGGTGGCGGCACTGCTTCTGGGGATCGCCACGATCCTCTCGGTCACCGTCTACTCTGGACATTCGTCGACGGTCGTCGCGGCTCCGGCCGGCTCCGGCCCGACCCAGCACGACCGGTTGACGGCGTCGGTGGCCTCCATGCAGAACCGGCTGCGCCGCCTGCCCCAGGACGCGGGCGGGTGGGCGCAGCTCGGTTCTGGCTACGTCGAGCTGGCGCGGATCACCGTCGACCCGACTTACTACCTGAAAGCCCAAGGCGCGCTGGACAAGTCGATGCAGCTGCAGCCGGACAACCCCCAGGGCATGATCGGCATGGGGATGCTGGCCAACGCGCGGCACGACTTCACCACCGCCCGCATGTGGGGAACCCGCGCTGTGACAACGTCGCCGACCGCCGAGGGCTATGGCGTCCTCGCGGATGCGTTGACACAGTTGGGCGATGACGCCGGGTCCAAGGACGCGGTGCAGAAGATGCTGGACCTCAAGCCGAACGTGACCTCGTTCACCCGGGCCTCGTACTACTTCGAGACGCACGGGATGGACACCGAGGCGCAGGCCGCGATGGAGCGGGCACTCGGCGCGGCCGGGGCTCCCGACGAGATCGCGTTCTGCCGTTACTACCTGGGCGAGCTGGCATTCAACTCCGGCAACCTCGACGAGGCGGACAAGCAGTACACGCAAGGGCTCGCGCTCGTTCCGCACGACCCCGCGCTGACCGAGGGCGCGGCCAAGATCGCCGCGGCCCGCGGTGACTACGAAAAGGCGGTTGGTGCGTATCGCCTTCTCGTTTCGCGGGCGCCGTTGCCGCAGTACCTCACCGAGTACGCCGAGGTGCTCGAGGCGGCGGGCCGGAAGGACGAGGCGGACAAGCAGTTCATGATCCTGGCCCAGCAGCAGAAGCTGATGGAGTCCCAGGGCGCGACCGACGACCTCACGGCGGCTCTCGTCGCGGCGGACCATGGGTCCCCCGCCGAGGCGCTGGCCCGGGCCACCGCCGAGTGGGGGCGCCGGCAGAGCGTTCTCGTCGCCGACGCCATGGCCTGGGCGTTGCACGTCAACGGCCGGGGCGCCGAAGCGTTGCCGTACGCGGAGAAGGCCGCCGCGCTGGGCTGGCACAACGCCACATTCGCTTACCACCGGGGGATGATCCTGCTGGCGCTGGGCCGCAAGGGCGAGGCGGAGCAGTTCCTGGCCCAGGCGGTGGACACCAACCCCCACTTCTCCGTCTCGCAGGCCGGTATCGCGAAGCGGAAGCTGGCCGAACTGCGGAGTGGTCGATGAAGTTCGTTGCCCGGGCCGGGATCGTGGCCGCGCTGCTGGTCCCCGCCTTCCTGTTCCCGGGGAAGGCGCACGCGCACCCGCTGGGGAACTTCAGCGTCAACCACTACAACGGCCTGTCGATACACACCGACCGGATCGACGTGACGTCCATTGTGGACCTGGCCGAGATCCCGACACTGCAGGAAGGCCAGCTCGACGCCGGGTCGCAGTGCGGACAGCTCGCCGGGTCGATCAAGTCCACCGTGGACAACCAGACCATCCAGTACTCGGTGGTGTCGGCCACCGTGGAACAGGTCAAGGGACAGGCGGACCTGCCAACCACCCGGCTGACCTGTCAGCTTTCCGCACAGGTGACCATTTCCAAGCCGGTCACGGTGTCCTTCGCGG
This sequence comes from uncultured Actinocrispum sp., assembly GCA_966244135.1. Classification (GTDB taxonomy): domain Bacteria; phylum Actinomycetota; class Actinomycetes; order Mycobacteriales; family Pseudonocardiaceae; genus Kibdelosporangium. The sequence goes on from CBIMJO010001409.1 coordinate 1,704, forward strand.
ACTCGTTCCGGGCGGACCGGGTGGGCTGGCACGAGATCACGGCGGTCGGCACCGGCGTCCGGCTGGACTCCCCGGTTCCAGCGACCTCAGTGTCGAACGAGCTGCGCAAGTACCCGGATGACCTCCTGGCGAGCCCAATGGACGTCCGGAGCGTCGAGCTGCGAGCAGAGCCGGGGGTGAGCACATCCAACAGCGCCATCGCGCCCAGCGGCGCCAGCACAGGGATCCTGGACCGGGCTTCGCTCGCACTGGCCGACTTCGTCGGGCGGCGCGAGCTGACGCCGTTGATCGGGATGCTGGCTGTGTTGCTGGCTTTGGTGCTCGGCGCTTCGCACGCCGCGCTGCCCGGGCATGGGAAGACCGTGATCGCCGCCTACCTGGTCGGGCGGCGGGGGACCGCGAAGGACGCCGTCGTCGTTGGGGCGACGGTGACTTTGACGCATACCGCCGGGGTTTTGGTGCTGGGGTTGTTGTTGAGTGTGTCCAGCGCGCTGGCCGGGGAAAGTGTGTTGCGCTGGTTGGGGATCGGGAGCGGGTTGCTGATCGCGGGGATCGGCGTGGTGTTGCTGCGATCCGCGGTGCGCAAGCGCGAACCTGCCCTCGTCGGGGCGGATCACGGGCACGGCCATGGACACGGTCACGGGTATGGACACGGCCATGGTCATGGGCACGGTCACGGACATGGCCAGCGGTTCGGGCGGGGGAGCCTGATCGGGATGGGCGTGGCCGGTGGCCTGGTGCCGAGTCCTTCGGCTTTGGTGGTTCTGCTGGGTGCTGTGGCGCTGGGCCGGACCTGGTTCGGGATCCTGCTGGTTCTGGCCTACGGCATAGGGATGGCCGGAATGCTCACCGTCGCCGGGTTGCTGCTGGTGAAGTTCCGCGACCGGTTCGACCGCTTCACCGTGTCGAATGGGGTGGTACAGCGGGTGATCGCCGCCGCGCCGCTGCTGACCGCAGGTCTGGTGCTGATCGTGGGCATCGGGCTGACCATCCGGGCGGCTCTGGGCTAGGTCGCTCGAGATCCTTGGTTCGGCTCGGGTCTATAGGTGCTTGCGGGGTTGGGGCGCGGTTCGGTTTGACATGGGTCCCGTCGGCGGCCTCGGCAGGGAGAGCGGGCAGGTCCACAGTGGCGCTTGGCTGAAGGGCAGGGCGGAACCGCGTGTTGGACAGCGGGATCCCTAAGGTCAGGCGGCAGCGGGGAGAGATCTTCGGGCGGAATTGGTTCTGGGGCGTCGGGCCGGGTCGATGTAGGCGGGTGGGATGAACTGCGGGCTGCGGTTGACCATCCGGATGGACCAGTCACTGCGATGCACCAACCGGTGATGGTGTGGGCAGAGCAGGACCAGGTTGTCGACCTTCGTCGGTCCGTGGTTCGACCAGTGGATGACATGGTGTGCGTCGCAGACGCTGGCCGGTGCGGCGCAGCTGGGGAAGGCGCAGCCTCCGTCGCGGAGGATGAGGGCTCGGCGGATGTGGGCGGGGACGACGTAGGCGCCGACGCCGATGTCGAGGGGTTCGGAC
>CBIMJO010001410.1:0-3221 GCA_966244135.1 uncultured Actinocrispum sp.
CCTCGTCGAGCAGCTCCGCGGTCAGTGCGGCGATCCGCGGCTCCAGGTCGGCCACGATCTTGGGCGTGAACCCATGACTGACCAGGTTGCGCAGCTTGCGGTGCGCCGGCGGGTCCATCTGCAGGATGTTGCCCTCGTCGAAGGGGTCCTGATACCCGGGCGGATAGATGCGCTTGATCTCCGAGGAGAACGTCCGCGGATCGCTCAGCGCGGTGATCGCCTCCGGATACCCGAAGACGTTCCACATACCCAGTTTCTCGTCGAACTCCACCATCCGGTCCGGCGTCCGGCCGAACAGCCAGAAGTGCTGCGGGTGGCTGCCCCAGTCCTCTTTGATGATCACGTGCTGACCCCCTTGGTGCGGAAACGGCGCGTCGGCGACGACCCTCCAGCTCCCTGGTTCCAACCCGGTATCACCTCGGTTTCAGCGGGTGAGCGAGTCTCGTACGCCGGTGAACGGGAACGTGGTTGTGGGAGCTGGGGCAGGGTTTTAGGGTGCTGGTAAGCCGCCCACCGGATAGGTCCGTTTCTGGTGAGGAGGCTTTGGTATGTGGAAGAAGCTGGGTGTTGTGGTGGCGGCCGGGGTTTTCGCGGGTAGCGGGGTGGCGCAGGCTCAGGTGGAGCCGGGGAACTGGATCGAGTACTCGCCGACTTTCACCGTGCAGCAGCGGGGGTGCGGGAAGGTCAACGACATGACGTTCACGCTCACCTGTTCGACCGGCAGCGGGGATCAGCGGGCGGAGCGGCGGTATGCGACCTACACGGGCGGGACGCGGCAGTTCGAGGGATCGTTCCGGATCACCAGCCTGGCCGGCAGCCGGATCAGCCTGAAGCAGACGTTCAAGGTCACCGGGCCGTTCTTCCTGCTGGCTGTGGAACGCGGCGGACGGATGTACGCGGTGCACGGCGGCGACACGATCGCGTCGGGCGCGACCGTGGGTACGACGGTCCGCGTCAACACCGTGCATGTGGTGGGCAGCAAGCACCGCACGTACATCAACGGGTCGCTCAAGCACACTGTGGACAGTCCCAGCGGCGACTTTTACGACAAGTTCGGCGCGTACCGCACCGCGTCGGGCCAGGGTCCGGCGACGGTGGTGTGGAGCAACATCCACTTCTGGCGGAAGTGAGCTTGAACCTCACGTAGCGGGAGGTTCTACGGTGGGTTTGTGAGCGAGACCCGGTGGAGTGTTGGAGCGCTGGCCAAGGCGGTCGGGCTGACGGTGCGCACGTTGCACCACTACGACGACCTCGGCCTGCTCAAGCCCAGCGAACGCACCCCATCGGGGCACCGCCGGTACACCGAACCCGACCTGCACCGCCTGTATCAGATCCGGCTGCTGCGGCAACTGGGCATGTCGCTGGAGGAGATCGGCGGCGTGCTCAAGGACCCGGAGGCCCTGCGCGATGTGCTGCGCGGGCGGCTTCAGCGGATCGAGGACGAGGTCTGGCGGCTCACCACCATGAGCCGCCAGATCACCGGGCTGATGGAGCAGCTCGACGGCTCCCGGCCGCCGCCCTCCGACGAGCTGCTCACCCTGCTCGGCCGCACGAGCCTTTTCGACCAGTACCTGACCAAAGAACAACAGATCTCACTCGGTGAACAGTCGACGAAAATCGACTACGAATGGCTCGACACCGAATGGCCCGCAGTCCTCAAACAATTCGTCGCGTTCTGCCAGGCGAACACGCCGGTAGACGATCCCGGAGTACGGGCGGCGGTCGGCCGCCTCGGTCAGATCATGCAGACGTTCACCGGCGGTGACGTGGGTATCATGGTCCAGGTCAGGCAATTCTTCCAAGACCACGGCCTCGGCGTGCTGCGGAACATCGACCCCGGCGCCGAGGTCGGCAACGAGCTCTGGGACTACGTGAGCCGGGCCATGCAAGCCCGATAAGAATTCCCGAGAGAATACGAAATGGGGGACGACCATGCGCAAAACAGCCGCCACAATCGCACTTTTCGCGGTATTGACCAGCACGGCGCAAGCGACCGAAACACTCCGCCTGCCACCGCCAACCGGGCGTTTTCCGGTGGGGACGACCGAGATCCTCATGGTCGATCGCTCCCGGCCCGACCCGTGGGACCGGAACCGCAAGTGCCATGACGTCATCCCCGAAGGCCAGGAGTGCCGGGACGTCATGACCACGGTCTACTACCCGGCGCGCGACGTGGACCACTACCCCGTCGCGCCTTACATGAGTGCGGGAGCGGCCGCCGTGTTCGGCAGCCTCGACGCCATGCTGCACAAGTTGCCCGCGGGGGTCGACTGGGCCGCCACGACGACCGCCGCCCATGCCGGTGCGCCGGCGCGGCCGGGACGGCACCCGGTTCTGTTGTACAGCCCGGGTCTGGGCGATCCGCGCGTCCTCGGCACTGGTCTGGCCACGGATCTCGCCAGCCGCGGATATGTCGTGGTCACCATTGATCACCCGGGCGAGACGAGCGAGGTCGACATCCCCGGACAGGGCACCCGGATCATCGGCCTGCCCGCGGATCCCAGCACCGACCCGGGTGTCTACCGCACCGCCATCGACACCCGCCTGCGGGACACCAGGTTCGTCCTGACCCAGCTGCCGAAGGTCCTGCCATTCCCGGTGGATCTCCGGCACGTCGGGATGTACGGCCACGGGCTCGGCGGAACCATTGCGGCGGAAGCGTTGCACGACCGGATCGTGGACGCGGCCGTGAACATGGACGGGTTTCTCGACTACCACCCGACCACGCCGGGCCAGCCCGGCGAGCTGCTGCCGATCGCCGCCGAGGGCACCAACCGCCCGCTGCTTCTGTGGGGCAGCGAGGGTTTCCGTAATCCGCGTAACGACCGGTCGTGGGCAGCGACGCTCGCGCACTCCCGTGGCTGCACGACCAGGGAGGAGCTGGCCGGCGCGGCGCACTGGGCGTTCACCGACTACGGCGCGCTCGCCCCGCAGCTCGCGATGTCCGCTGAGGACCGGACGACCCTGATCGGCACCCTTGATCCCGCGGTGTCCGTTCCGGCGGTCCGTAACCGGATCGCCCGGTTCTTTACGCAACATTTGTAAGGCGTTGTCGAAAGATTGCGCAAGTGCGTTCAAGTCTTGCTAACTCATGTTCAGAATTCGTATGATCCGGTCACCCTGCATCCCGTCGCCTGAAAGGTGTCACCCAGCTCCACACCCTGCACAGGGCGGCCGCCGGCCTGCCCGGGTCCCGCGCGCACGGGACCCGCCGGCGCCCG
>CBIMJO010001411.1:0-3218 GCA_966244135.1 uncultured Actinocrispum sp.
GTAGTGTGCGCAGCCCGGTGGATTCCAGCAGCGGAGTGTGCGCGTTGGGGCACCGGCGGGCGAGCAGGGCGGCGCGTTCGGCGACGGCACCGGCGCGGGATCTTGCCCGTCGGAGCGGCAGAACGAACTGGTGGACGCACCTGCCTCGGCGGCGTGTAGCAGCATGCCCAGTAGTTCGAAGGTGAGCGCGGCTTCTTCCAGCTCCGCGGCGTTGTTCCAGGCCAGGCCAGGCCAGGCCGGTGGCCGCGCGGGCGAGCGTGGTGGCGGCCGGGCCGGGTGCGTCGGCCGCGAACTCGGTGAGCCGGGGGCGGACAGAGCGGGCGTCGCCAAGCCGGGCGGCGTCGTAGAGGGCCCAGGCCTCGACAGTGGGCTGGTTCAGCTCTCGCGCCGCCGCCGCGGAGACATCACCGCAGGCGGCGGACGTAAAGGCCCGGCCGAGTTCCATCCACGGCAGGAAAAGCCGACTGGCGGACCGCCGAGCGGCGCCAACGCCTCTTCCTGCTGCGCGGCACGTTCGACCATCGATTGGGCGCATTCTCTGGACTAACGCCTGACCGACGCCACCAAACAGCCACATTCGCAGGTTCGCCACCACGTGGCGGTGCGGCCGGTGCCCAGCCGGGGCAGGAACGCCGGGGTCTGGGGCCTCGCGGGCGGCGTCGCGCAGGTGCCGCCACGCGACCGCGATCAGCCAGAACCCGCCGCCGATCAGCACATAGCTGGCCAGGTGGAACGGGCTCAGGCGCCACCAGGAACGCGGTGACCACGCCCATCGCACGCCAGTCCCGCTTGGTGCGAGGGTGGAACAAACTCACCGCGAAGAACGCGAACAACACCGTGTTCAGGATGGCCATAGGCCATAGGCGGCGTCAGCCATGACACTGTCCTTTCCGGACACTCTCAGTGATTCGTTCAGGCGCCGCTTGCCGGTTGGGGGCTACTGCGCAGAGTGGCCAGCCGGCTCTGGTATTCCTGCTCGTCGATCTCCCCGTGAGCAAACCGCTCGGCCAGCAACTCCTCCGGTGAAGGGCGCCGCGATGCGACGCCCTCGAGGCGTTGCGTGGGACGGGCCAGGTTGCGGATCAGGGCGACGACGCCGAAGATCACCAGGCCCCAGAACAACACCATGCTGACGGTCATGAGCACGTAACCCCAGCCGCTCACTCCGTTGCCGTACCAGAACATCATCGCGGAACTCCTCACATTGCCCTTCGGTCTTCACTGTCTGAAATGACTCAGCGGGTCGTGAACTTGGCGCGTCACATGCGGCCGTCGTCGTGGCCCATGCCGCGCATCATGAGTGCCATCATCACCGTGCACACCACGGCCGCGACGAGGAAACCGCCATTCGCCACGCCGGTCGCGACCAGGGCGATGGCGATGGCGAGCATGGGGATGCAGCAGACGATCATCATCCAGCCATGCCCCTTGCGCCCCTTGGGTTTGCCCGGCTGCGGCTGCTGCTGGTCGTGCATTCGGTCGCCAGGGTCGTGCGATGTGGTCATTGGGGCCTCCTCAGCGAGGGCGGCACGAAGCCGAGTTTCTGGTACAGCGGGCAGTGCCCGAGCGCGCCGGTCACCAGCAGGTCGGCCCCGGCCAACACGAGCAGAACTTCCAGCGTCACGGCCAGCATCGAGCCCGCGGCGGCAATCAGCAGGCCACCGCCCACGATGGCGGCGATGCCGACCAGGATCCGGCCCAGCCGCTCGGCGAGGGTGATGTTCACCGTGCGCCAGCGCGGGGTTGCTGACGGCCTGTTCGGTTGAGAGCTGGACATCGCGACCTCCTGCGGCTCGGCGTGGCCTGATGCCCACGACGGTGGCCTGCCGCGCCAGGTTGCGGATAGGGAACTCTTGCTTCGCAACCGAGTCCGGCGGCCCCTACTAACATGGGTCGTAGGTCCCTATCTCCGGGGGGTGGCCGAGCTGGAGTCTCGACGGCGACAGCACCAGGCTTCCGATCGAACCCGAGCTGCAGCGCTGGTTCCCGATCTGGAACGCGCCAGTGCCGTGAATCGGACAGTCCACAGTAGACGCCCAAGGAGGTGGTGACGCGATGGTCGGCTATGGACAGGTCACCAGCGGCTACGGGCCCGCGACAGTGCTCGGCGCGCTCCTAGTCGTGATCCTGGTGGTGTGGACTGCCGTCACGGCGCGACGCGGTCGCCGCAGGCGAGACCTCGCTGGGGAACGACCGGCTGCAGCGACACCGGCGATCCGGCGGCGCGGCGCTGACTCGGCCGATACACCCACCGGCGATCTCTTCGCCACGGCGCGACAGCCTGAGCCGTCCACGCATCGACTCATCCGTTCCGGCCGGTGCACCTTGCTGATCGCGGAGGCGCTGCTTGTCCGGGAACGCCTCGCCGCGCAGATCGATGCCCCCACCTGCCGGTCACGCATGCACGACCTGGCCTCCGGACGCCTGCGATGAGCGTCGCCCGTGGCCCGTCCACTCCAGCATCAACGCCTAGCCAGACCCCTCGTAAGGGAGCCCGTCATGAGTGTCGCTGACATTGTCGTTGTGGCCGTGGCCGTTGTAGCCATCGCCGGGTTGGGGTGGTTCTTCTTCGGCCCACGGCGCGCGCGTGCCGCCGCGATGAGCGGTGGGGTGCAGCGGGTTCAGGTCATCGTCCGGGGTGGGTACAGCCCGAACATCGTGCAGGTGCGCCAGGGCGTGCCGGTGGAGATCGAGTTCGACCGGCAGGAGTCCGGGGACTGCACCTCCCGCGTGGTCTTTCCCGATCTGCAGGTCGCCGCGGCGCTTCCTGCGCATCAGCACACGACAGTCCGGTTCACCCCACGGGAGGCGGGGTCATTCGGATTCGCCTGCGGCATGAACATGATCCACGGCACTCTGCTGGTCACCCCCGACGGCCACGGCACCCCACCTGACGGGTCCGACCACACCGCGCTCCCGACGGCGGCCGAGGCCGTCTCCGAGTCGGCCGCGGAGGTCGAGGCCGCACAAGCCGAGGAACGGCGCGCCGAGATCGTCGACCTCACCCGTCGCGTCGTGACCGGTGCGGTGCTCACCGCGCCGGTGCTGTTCGCCGTGATGGCCCAGTCGCTGTTCGGCGCGAGCTGGGTGCCGGGTGTCCTGCTCAACCACTGGCTGCAATTCGCGCTGATCACCCCGGTCATGGTCTACGCCGGGTGGCCGATCCACCGCATCGGCTGGCTCGCCCTGGCCCACCGCAGCGCCGACATGACCAGCCT
>CBIMJO010001412.1:0-3216 GCA_966244135.1 uncultured Actinocrispum sp.
CTGGATACCGCCCATGAGCAGGTTCGTGGCGGCGCTGTTCGCGGTGAGCACCCACAGGTACGGATCCTTGACCACGAAACGGATCGCCGCCCGGATATCGGCCCGGAAGGTGGCCTTCGACCCGTCCGGGCGGTCTTCCGGCCGGACGGACGGTTCCCGCGCCCGGATGGACCACAGGCAGAAGGCACTGAGCAGGAAGCTGGCCGCGTCGACGAACAGCCCGGCGACGGCCGAGGAGACCTGGGTGAGCAGTCCGCCGATCCCGGGACCGGCGATGTTGGCCGCCTGCTCGCTGCCCATCAGGCGCGAGTTGGCCGGCAGCAGCTCGTCCTTCGGGACCAGGAACGGCACGTAAGCGTTGTAGGACGCGGTGAAGATGACGTTCGAGCAGCCGGCCGCGAACGCGATCAGCAGGATGTACCACATGGTCAGGGCATCGAGCCCGGCCAGCAGCGGGATGCTCACGATCAGGATCGCCGAGGCGATCTGGCAGCCGATCATCACCGGGCGCTGGGTGCGGCGATCGGCCCATGCCCCCGCCTGCAGCCCGACGAGCAGCCACGGCAGCCAGCCCATCGCGTTGAGCACGGACACCATCAGGGTGCTCGCGCCCAGGGCCTGCACCGCCACCACGGGCAGCGCGAAGGTCGTCACGGCACTGCCTGTCTTGCTGATGGACTCCCCTGCCCACAGGAGCCGGAAGTCCCTGCCTCGCAACGTGCCGCCGGTGGCGGGGGCGGCGGTGTCCGTAGTCATCAGGCCCCGATTCTGGCTGAGAGCAGGGATCCGATGTCCGTCGCCGGACCCGGTTTCATCATCTCGAAGTGACCACAGCCGACGCTGTGGCGGTCAATGGTCCCGCTGACGTACGGTTCCCAGAGTTCCGACGGATCAGCTGTGCCATTGCCAGCCGCTCTGATGAAGACCACATCTCCTTGGAAGACAGCGTGTTCGCCGCCTTGGACGATGCGGATGAGGTTCGCGACGGCACGCGGCAGCTCGGCCATGGTCTGCTCGGCGAGGCCGAAACCGTTGGCCACAGCCAATCTCATCCGCTGCCTCAACTGCGGATCGTCCGCGGTTTCGACGCTCAGGCCGAGATCCTGTGCCATGGTCAGCAGAATCCCCAGCTCGGTCGCGTCGACCATGGCAGCGGGATCCAGATCCTCGAGCTGCTCATTGGTGGGATAGGAATCGAGCAGAGCAAGGAACTCCACCCGCTCACCCTCGCGCTGCAACCGGGCAGCGACGGCGTGCGCGATGGTTCCGCCCAGCGACCAGCCGAGGAGACGGTACGGGCCGGTCGGCTGGACCTCACGGATCCGCTCGGCATAGCTCGCGGTGAGCTCCTCGATGTCACGCGGCCAAGCCGTCCCGTCGGCGGTGTCGACCTGAAGGCCATAGATGGGCAGGCCCGCGGGCAGGTGCCGCTGCAGACCGGAGTAACACCAGGCCACACCGGACACTGGGTGGACGCAGAACAGCGGCGCTTGGTCGCCCGACGTCCGGATGGGCAGCACCGGGTCGATCCGGGCCTGCGACGCGGGATCCGCCGAGAGCGATTCGATGACCCCGGTGACGGTCGGCGCTTGGAGGAACATCCGGACTGACAGGTCCGTACCCAGAGCCGCGCGGATCCGACTGACCAGCTTGGTGGCCAGCAGGGAGTGGCCGCCGAGCGCGAAGAAGTTGTCGTCGGCGCCCACCGAGTCCAGGCCGAGAACCTCGGCGAACAGGCAGCAAAGCCCTTCCTCGCGGGCCGTTCGGGCGGTGCGGCCGGGTGCGGCGCGCTCGGGGTCGGGCAGCGCGGTGTGGTCGAGTTTGCCGTTGGGACTCAACGGAAGCGCGTCCAGCACCACGAACGCGGACGGGATCATGTAGTCGGGCAGTCTGGTCATGGCATGACGGCGCAGCTCATCTTGATCAGGCAGGCCGTCTTCGGGAACCACGTAGGCGACCAGAGTGTCCACTTTGGCCACCACAGCCGCCGTCCTGACCAACGGACTCTCCATCAGGACAGTGGCCACCTCGCCCGGCTCGACCCGGAACCCCCGCACCTTGACCTGATCATCGGCCCGGCCCAGGAAGTCCAGGACACCGTCGCGGGTCCAGCGGACGAGGTCCCCGGTGCGATACATCCGCTCGCCGGGAGCGCCGAAGGGATCGGCCACGAACCGTTCCGCGGTCAGCCCGGGCCGCTTCCAATAACCGCGGCCGACCTGTACCCCGGCCACATACAGCGCGCCTGGCACTCCCACCGGGACCGGGCGAAGCCACTCATCGAGCACGTACACCCGGGTCCCCGGCGCAGGACGCCCGATCACCGGCCGGCCACCTTCGATGCGGGCGGCCGCGGAGACGACCGTGCATTCGGTGGGGCCGTAGAAGTTCCAGCCCGTCACACCCTCAGTCCCGCCGACGCGGTCCCACAACCCGGATCCGATCGCCTCACCGCCCAGGATCAGCGTCGACGGCCGGTGTTCTCCCGCGAACAACCCGTCTGCCACCAACTGCCCGGCATAGGACGGGCTCACCTCGAGTACGTCCACCCGATGCTCGCGGATGTAGCCCAACAGCGCGTGTGCGTCACGGCGGACGTCGTCGTCCAGCACGTGCAGCTCATGACCTGCCAACAGCCACAGGACAATGTTCCAGGACGCGTCGAACGACAACGCGGTCACCAGGCACGCGCGCAGTCGCCGCCCGGCGGGTTCGACCACCTCGCGGTGTTCGAAGGCCACCAGGTTCGCCAGGCTCTCGTGGGTGACGACCACGCCCTTCGGCCGCCCCGTCGACCCGGACGTATAGATCATGTACGCCGGATCCGACGGCTCCGGCGCCCGAAGCTCTACAGCACCGACCGGGCCGTCCTCCAGCCCCGCCAGCACGTCAGCGGTGATCACCACACGCGGTGCCGCATCCGCCAACATGAACTCAACCCGCTCCGCCGGATACGACACATCCACCGGCACATACATCGCCCCAGCAGCCAACACCCCCAACATCACCACCACCGAATCCACCGATCGCGGCAACAACACCGCCACGGGATCCCCCGACCCCACCCCCGCAGCGACCAACCCCCGCGCCAACCGATCCACCCGGAAAGCCAACTCCCCAAACGACACCACCACATCACCACACACCAACGCAGTCAACTCCGGCTACACCGCCGCCCGCGCCGCGAACAACTCCGGCACCAACATCGGCTCAGCT
>CBIMJO010001413.1:0-3216 GCA_966244135.1 uncultured Actinocrispum sp.
AGCACCAGCGCGCCCAGCAGGGAACGCCGGCTCATTTCAGTTGTCACCTGGGAGAATCCTCTCTAGTGCAGGCTAGACGAAGATCATCAATATCGCTGCCATGGCGAAGCCGACCAGCGACAGGATGGTTTCCAGCACTGTCCAGGTCTTCAGCGTGTCCTTCACCGAGATGCCGAAGTACCTCGACACGATCCAGAACCCGCCGTCGTTGACGTGCGAGGCGATGATGCTGCCCGCGCAGATGGCGGCCACGATGAGCGCGAGTTGCGCCTGGGAGTAGCCCGCGTCGGTGATGGTGGGTCCGATGATGGCGGCGGAGGCGGCGATCGCGGCGGTCGCGGACCCTTGGGCGATCCGCAGGCCGCAGGAGATCACGTACGCGGCGACCAGCACGGGCAGGCCCCAGGAATCGAGGGTCTGCTTGACGGCGTTGCCGATCCCGGTCTCGGTCAGCACCCGGCCGTAGAAGGCGCCCGCACCGACCACCAGCAGGATCATCGCGACCGGTCGCAGCGAGGCGTTGGCCAGCTCGGACACCTTCACCCGGGAGATCCCGCGCCGGTAGCCCAGCAGCCAGAAAGCCAGCAGCACGGCGATGGTCAACGCGACCGCGGGCGTACCGAAGAAGTTCGCGACACCGGCGGCGGTGCTGCCCTTGGGCAGCCAGATGCTGCCGAACGTGCCCGCGAGGATCAGCAGCAGCGGCACCGCGATGATCCACCCGACCAGCGGCAGCGGCGGCTCATCCCGTTCCGGCTCAACAGGTTCGATGGCATCTCCACCAGCCGTCCCGCCACCACCTGCGCCAGTACCACTGTCGCCACCGCCGCCAACCTTGGCGGCAGCCAGCATTTCCTCGGGAACCGGGATGTACAAACGCTTGCCGATCCACGACGAGAACAGCACACCGCCGACGAACCACGCGGGGATCGCGCAGGCCGCGCCCATCAGGATGACCCAGCCGAGGTCCACGTGCAGCAGAACGGCCGCGGCCACCGGGCCCGGGTGCGGCGGCAGGAACGCGTGCGTGACCGACAGGCCGGCGATCAGCGGCAGGCAGTACAGCAGGATCGACTTCTTGCCCTGCGCGGCCGCCACGTACACCAGCGGCGCCAGCACGAAGATGCCGATGTCGAAGAACACCGGGATGCCGAAGATCAGCCCGGCCAGGCCCATCGCCAGCGGCGCCCGGTTCTCCCCGACGGCCTTCAGCAACGCCCGGGTGAGCACGTGCGCGCCGCCCGAGGCCTCGAGAATGGCGCCCAGCAAGGTACCCAGGCCGATGATCACGGTGATGTGGCCCAGGATCCCGCCGAACCCCAGCTCCAGGATCGAGTTCGCGGATCCCTGCGCGGTTCCGACCAGCTTGGCCACCGGCATGCCCTGGGCGAGTGCGGTGAGCAGGCCCACCACGAGCAGGGCGATGAAGGGCTCCATCTTCGCCCAGATGATCAAGGTCAGCAGCAGCGCTATGCCGACCGCGGCGAGCAGCAGCAGCCCGCCGGTGGAGTGTTGCAACCAGTTCAAGGGGACGGCTCCCTTGCTTTTCAGGGCCGCGCTGTCGCGACGGCGTCGACGAACTCACGTGCCCGCAGGGCGATTTCGGTCAGCCGCGACTCCGCGGCCAGGGCAGGAGAGACCACGCCGCTGCCCGCGGTGACCGCGAGCGCGCCGGCTTCTAGGTACTCCGTGGCGTTGGCGGTGGTGATGCCGCCGGTCGCCACCAAAGGAATGCCCGGATAGGGGCCGTGCAGGTCCTTGAAGTACGCGGGACCCATTCTGGCTGCCGGGAACACTTTCACCGCGGTGGCGCCTAGCTCCAGCGCGGTGAAGACCTCGGTGGGCGTCATCGCCCCGAGGACGATCGGGATGTCCTGCCGGACCGCCTCGGCCGCGACCTCGGGCCGAAGTCCGGGGGTCAGCAGGAACTTCGCGCCCGCGTTGATCGCGTCGCGGGCGTTCTGCTCGGTCATCACGGTGCCCGCGCCCAGGATGAGCCCGTCCACTTTGGACGCCTGCTCGATCAGGCCGGGCGCGTCCGGGGTGGTGAACGAGAACTCCACGATCGGCAGGCCCGCCTCGACCAGCGTCGCGCCGATGCCCACCGGGTCGGGCATGGCGTCCGCGCGGATGATGCACAGCGAACGCCAGGCGGTCAGTTCGGCGATCAGGTCCATTCAGGCTCCCGGGTTGCGGATCGAGTGACCGGCCAGTGCGCCGGTGTGCGTGCCGTCGTCGATCACGGGAACCCCGTTGACCAGGACGTACGGAATGCCGGCCGCGGGCTGCCGTGGTTCGTCGAAGGTGGCCGTGTCGGCGACCGTGTCCGGGTCGAACAGCACCAGGTCGGCCGCGTAGCCCTCGCGGACCAGGCCGCGGTCGTCCATCCGCAAACGGTTGGCGGCCCGGCCGGTCAGGTGCGCGACGCACTCCTCCAGGTCCAGAACGCCCAGCTCACGGACGTACCGGGCGAGGTAGCGCGGGAACGTGCCCCAGGCGCGCGGATGCGGGCGTTCGCCGACCAGTAGCCCGTCGCTGCCGCCGGTGTGCGCCGGGTGCCGCATGATCGCCTGGACGTTGGCCTCGTGCCCGACGTGCATGAGACACGAGGTACCCAGCCGTTCGGCCACCAGAACGTCGAAGTAGAGGTCCGCAGGCGGCTTTCCGGCGGTCCGGGCGGACTCCGCGACGCTGTGCCCGACCAGGTGTGTGTTCTCGGCCCGGCGGACGCCGTTGATCTCGATGGACTGCCAGTCGACCGGCACGCCGTGGCAGCCGTCCGAGCCGACCTCCTCGATGTCCGCCCGGATCCGCTCGCGAGTGTCCGGATCGGACAGTCGCGCGATGGTCGCGTCCGGCCCGCCCTCGGTGGACCAGCTGGGCAGCAACGCGGACAGGTACGTGGCCCCGGGCAGGTACGGGTAGGTGTCCAGGGTGATGTCGCAGCCGTCGGCGATCGCGTTGTCCAGCAACGACAGCAGCTCACCCGCCCGGCCCTCGTTGACCGGGACGTTCATCGTGGCGTGCGCCAGGTGCAGCGGGCAGCCCGAACGCCGAGACACGTCCACCATCTCGGCGTACGCCTCGAGAGCGCCCGCGCCGTAGCTGCGGTGGTGCGGGCTGTAGTAGCCGCCGCCCCGGCCCGTGACCTCGCACATCGCCACGAGTTCTTCGGTGTCCGCGTACATGCCGGGGGTGTAGGTCAGGCCGGAGGAC
>CBIMJO010001414.1:0-3214 GCA_966244135.1 uncultured Actinocrispum sp.
GTCCCCGGTCGAGATGATCGTTACCCGGGGCCGCGCGTGCACGGGCACCGAGACCACCCCGGCGGCGGCGAGAAGTCCCAGGTCCGGAGCACGCAACGGCCGTCCGCCTGGGACGAGGGGCGCCCCTGCGGCGACGTCGTCGTCCGCGCGCACGACACCGCCGCCGGGCGCTACCGGCCGGGTGATCTCGATCGTGCCAGGCATGGTCTCCGCGGTGTACTCGACCATGACGACGGCGTCGGCCCCGTCCGGCAGCACGCCACCGGTGGGCATCGCTACACACCCACCAGGCCGCACGGAAATCGTTGGTGCGGCGCCCATCCGGACCGCGCCGAGCAGGTCCAGATAGGACGGTAGCCCATCGGACGCGCCATACGTGTCCGCGGCCCGGACGGCGTACCCATCCACAGTGGACCGAGCGAACCCGGGCAACGCATGCGGCGAAAGGACATCCGAAGCGGGCACGCGGTGCAACGCGTCGGACAGGGCCACGGTCTCGACTGCGGTCCGGTGGGCCGGGCGGAAGCCCGCGAGTGCCTCGGCGACCGTGCGGGTGGTGAAGAACTCGCGCCCGCTCACCGGTCCGGCTGGTCCTTCGCGCCCTCGGGTTTCGGCTGCGGACGCGCCGCCGCCCCGCCCTTGTCCAGGCCCAGAACGGAAACCACCGGCCCGAGCGCGACCTGGCCGAGACCGCAGATCGAGGTCTTGCGCATGGCCTCCTCCAGCTGAAGGATCTTCGCGCGCTGGGCGTCGTCCATAGTGGACCCCGAGTCGAGCACGCCACTCAGCAATGTGTGCGCCTTGGTGGAACCGACCCGGCAGGGCACGCACTTGCCGCACGACTCGTTGCGGAAGAACCGCAACACGTTCGTCGACGCTGCCAACAGGTCGGTGCCTTCGGCCAGCACCACCAACGCGCCCGAACCGAGCATCGTCCCGGCCTTGGCCAGCGTGCCGAAGTCTAGGTGCAGGTCGAGCCGGTCCGGGCCGATGAAGTTGGACGACGCCCCACCCGGCTGAACAGCCCCGACCGCGGCGCCGTCGAGCACGCCACCCGCCGTATCGATCAGCTCACGCACGGTCGTGCCCATCGGAACGCAGTACACACCCGGATTCTGCACGTGCCCGGACACCGCGAAGAACTTCCAGCCGACGGACTCGCCGATGCCCTGTGCGTGCCACCATTCGGCGCCGCGCTGCAGGATCACCGGCACGTCGGCGAACGTCTCCACCGAGTTGATCAGGGTGGGGCGGCCGTGCAGGCCGTAGTTGCCGGGGAACGGCGGTTTGTTGCGCGGCTCGCCGCGGTGGCCTTCCATACACTCCAGCAGCGCGGTCTCCTCGCCGAGGATGTACCCGCCGGGGGAGACGAAGATGTCCAGCTCCAGCCGGCGCCCGCTGCCGCACGCGTCCGGCCCGATCACCCCATCCGCCCGCAGGGCCGCGATCTCCTGCCGCAGAACGTGTTCCTCGGGCCCGTACTCGTGCCGGATGAACACCCATCCCTCTTCCGCGCCGACCACGGCCATGCCCAGCAGCAACCCCTCAAGCACCAGATGCGGCTGGTCGGCGAGGATCTGCCGGTCCTTGAACGTGCCCGGCTCGGACTCGTCGGCGTTGCAGATGGCGTACTTCACCGTGCCCGGCTGGGTTTCGGCGACCAGGCCCCACTTCTGCCCGGTCGGGAACCCGGCGCCGCCCATCCCGCGCAGCCCCGACTCCTTCAGTGTGTCCACAATGGACTCAGCGCTGATCGAGCCGTTCAGGAACGCCCGCAACGACTGATACCGGTCCGCCACGCCGGAGCCGGCCGGATACGGGTCGTTCGGCCACGGCGAATCGCGCCGGGACGCCGCCGCATGCCCGACGCCGTCATCGCGAGCCGAACCCACCAAGGTGTCCACTTCGGACATCGGTGCGGGGTGCTCGTTCACCGCCGCCGCGGGCGCGATATCGCAGCGGCCCAGGCAGGACACCTCGACCAGCTCGACATCCGTGTCCTGGCCGTACTTCGCCTTGATCTCCGCGATCCGGTCCTCGCCGGAGCGCAGCCAGCAGGACAGGTCGTGGCAGACGCTGAGCTGGACCTTCTTCGGCGGCGTGGTGCGGAAGTGCGGGTAGAACGAGATCAGGCCCTCGATCTCGTAGCGCGGCCGGCGGGCCTCGCGGGCCAGCTCCTCCAGCTCCTCGCGCGGCAGCCAGCCCAGCCGGGCCTGGATCGCGTTGAGCGCCGGGATCAGCGACGGGCCGGGGAACTTGCCCGCCCGGGCCTCGACACCGGGAACCCGCTCCGGACTCAGGGTCATTCCGCGACTCCCACCGCTGAAACGGACTCCGTGTGCGCCGCGCCCAGGGCCTCGACCTGGACCGCGCAGAACTTGAACTCGGGGATCTTGCCCCAGGGGTCGATCTCGTCGATGGTCAGCAGGTTGGCCGCCGCCTCCCGGAAGTGGAACGGGATGAAGCAGTTGCCCAGCTGTTCCCGGTGCGAGATCCGGACCTGCAGCTCGATCACCCCGCGCCGGGACCGCACGCGGACCATCTCGCCGTGCGCGAGGCCGCGGTCGGCGGCGTCCTTCGGGTGCATGTACACCTCGGCCACCGGTGAGATCGTGTCCAGCGCGAACGACCGCCGGGTCATCGACCCGGTGTGCCAGTGTTCCAGCAGCCGCCCGGTGTTGAGCACCAGCGGGTACTCCGCGTCCGGGAGTTCCTTGGCGGGCAGCCATTGCGCGGGCACGAGGTGGGCCAGGCCGTCGTCGGTGTTGAACCGCTCGTCGAACAGCACGATCGTGCCGTCCGAGTGGTCCGGGTCCTCGTTCGGGTAGAGCTTGCCGGACAGGCCGAGGTTGTCGTGCTTGAGGTTCTTGTAGGACGGCATCAGCGCGACCATCTCGTCGAAGATCTCGCTCGGCGAGGTGTAGCTCCAGTCGAGGCCGATCCGGCGGGCGATGTCCTGCACGATCTCCCAGTCGACCCGGGCCTGGCCGGGCGGGTCCATCACCTTGCGGCCCAGCTGGACGCGCCGGTCGGTGTTGGTGTAGCTGCCGTCCTTCTCCAGGTAGGACGAGGCGGGCAGGATCACGTCGGCGAACTCGGCCGTCTCGGTCAGGAAGATGTCCTGCACGACGAGGAAGTCCAGCGCCGCCAGGGCCTTGCGGACCTTGTTGATGTTCGGGTCGGACAGGAACGGGTTCTCGCCGAGCATGTACAT
>CBIMJO010001415.1:0-3208 GCA_966244135.1 uncultured Actinocrispum sp.
AACCTCGGCTACGTCGGCGCGATGGGCTCCCGGCGGACCCACGAAGATCGGCTGGACCGGCTGCGTGAGGCCGGTATGACCGAGTCCGAACTGACCGCGTTGTCCTCGCCGATCGGTTTGGACCTCGGTGCCCGGACTCCCGAGGAGACCGCGGTGTCGATCGCCGCGGAGATCATCTCGCTGCGCTGGGGCGGCCGCGGCGACCGGTTGATGATTACCGCCGGACCCATCCATCCGGAGATCCACTGACTGCCTCAATTTGAGACATTGAGCCGCAGGTGCGGAACAATTCTGTCGATAGTTCCGCACCTGCCAAGGCTGATTTCGTGGGGGTTGCTTGCCTCCACCACCGGTAGCAAGCTCGGGGGATCGTGAGCACGATCACCTTCCCGAGCCCGCCACGAAGTCAGCGTTGGAGGCGCGATGCGGATCAACGTCAACGTCGACGGAACCACATACACCGATGATGTCGAGCCTCGAATGCTGCTGGTGCAGTATCTGCGCGAGCGGCTCGGCAAGACCGGCACCGTGGTCGGTTGCGACACCAGCAACTGCGGAGCATGCACGGTCCATCTCGATGGTCACAGTGTGAAGTCATGCTCCGTACTGGCGGTGCAGGCTGACGGTGCCGAGGTCACCACGATCGAGGGACTGGCACGCGACGGCCAGTTGCACCCCGTCCAGCAGGCCTTCCACGACAACCACGCGCTGCAGTGCGGGTTCTGCACGCCGGGGATGATCATGCAGGCGATCGACCTGCTGGCCGACAACCCCGATCCGGACGAACAGGCCGTGCGGCACGGCCTGGAGGGAAACCTCTGCCGCTGCACCGGTTACCAGAACATCGTGCGCGCCGTGCGCGACGCCGCACAGCACATGAGCCCCGGCGCCGGTCCGGCCGCTGAGCAGGTCAGCGACACCGAGGTCACCCGCGCCCCGAGCCACACGGCAGGCAACTGATGACCGCCACGGCTGAACCGGAAGTCGGCAAGGCGAGGCTGCGCAAGGAGGACGCGCGGCTGATCACCGGCCGGACCCGCTGGACCGACAACATCACCCTGCCCGGGCTGCTGCACCTGGCGATCAAGCGCAGCCCGATGGCGCACGCCAAGATCCTGAACATCGACACGTCCGCGGCGCGCACGATGCCCGGCGTGCTCGCCGTGTTCACCGCCGCCGACCTGGACGCCGACGGCGCGATCGGGGCGCCGTGCGCGTGGCCGATCACCCCGGACATGAAGTCGCCGCGCCGGCCGATGCTGGCCGCGGACAAGGTGAACTTCGCCGGGGAGGGCATCGCGGTCGTCGTGGCGCGCAGCGCCGCCGAGGCGCAGGACGCGCTCGAGGCGATCGACGTCGACTACTCGGACCTGCCGGTCGTGCTGGACATGGAAGCCGCGCTGACCGACGGCTACCCGCTGGTGCACGAGGAGCTGGGCACCAACCGCAACGCGTACTGGGTGTTCGACTCCGGCGAGGCCGGGACCGGCGGCAACGTCGAGGACGCCATCCGGGACGCCGAGGTCACCGTGACCCGCCGGTTCCGCCAGCAGCGCCTGGTCCCGGCGTTCATGGAACCCCGTTCGGTGGTCGTCGACCCGACCGCGGCGCAGCTGACCATCTGGTCGGCCACCCAGATCCCGCACATCCTCAAGACGATGACGGCGCTGACCCTCGGCCTGCCCGAGCACAAACTGCGCGTGGTCGCGCCGGACGTCGGCGGCGGGTTCGGCGGCAAGATCGGTGTGCTGCCCGAGGAACTGATGGCCGTCGTGGTCGCGCAGAAGGTCGGCCGCCCGGTCAAGTGGACCGAGACGCGCTCGGAGTGCATGCTCGCCGCGCACCACGGCCGCGACCAGATCCAGGACATCACCATCTCGGCCACCCGGGACGGCACGGTCACCGGCCTGAAGGTCGACCTGATCGCCGACATGGGCGCCTACCTCGGCCTGGTCGGGCCGGGCGTGCCGATCCTCGGCGCGTTCATGTTCAACGCCATCTACAAGTTCCCCGCCTACCGGTTCGCGTGCACGAACGTGTTCACCAACAAGACGCTGACCGACGCCTACCGCGGCGCCGGCCGGCCGGAGGCCACGTTCGCGATCGAGCGGATCATGGACGAGCTGGCCGTCGAGCTCGGCATGGACCCGATGGCGGTGCGCGAGAAGAACTGGATCAAGCACGAGGAGTTCCCGTTCACCACGGTGTGCGGGCTGACCTACGACTCCGGCAACTACGAGGCCGCGACCGACCGCGCGAAGCAGCTGTTCGACTACGACGGCCTGCGGCGTGAGCAGCAGGAACGCCGTGACCGCGGTGACGTGGTCCAGCTGGGCATCGGGATCTCCACGTATACCGAGATGTGCGGCCTGGCGCCGTCCCGTGTGCTGGGCTCGTTGTCCTACGGCGCGGGTGGCTGGGAGCACGCGGCGATCCGCATGCTGCCCACCGGCAAGGTCGAGGTGATCACCGGTTCGTCCGCGCACGGGCAGGGGCATGAGACGGCGTGGAGCCAGATCGTGTCCGACCAGCTCGGCGTTCCCTTCGAGGACATCGAGGTCCTGCACGGCGACACCCAGTCGTCGGTGAAGGGCCTGGACACCTACGGCTCGCGGTCGCTCGCGGTCGGTGGGACGGCGGTCGTGATGGCCGCGGAAAAGGTTGTCGCCAAAGCGAAACCGGTCGCCGCGCACATGCTCGAGTGCGCCGAGGACGACCTGGAGTTCACCGGCGGCAAGTTCACCGTCCGGGGTACCGACAAGGCAGTGAGCATCCAGGACGTGTCGCTGACCGTGTTCCTGGCGCATGACCTGCCCGAGGGCATGGAACCACACCTGGACGCCGAGGCCGTGTACGACCCGCAGAACTTCTCGTTCCCGCACGGCACGCACCTGTGTGCGACCGAAGTGGACACTGAGACCGGCCGGGTGACGATCCGTTCGTACGTCTGTGTCGACGATGTGGGCAAGGTCGTGAATCCGCTCATTGTCGAGGGCCAGGTGCACGGCGGGCTCGTGCAGGGGATTTCCCAAGCCCTGTACGAAGAAGCCGTGCACGACGAGACCGGGACGCTGACCAACGGCACGTTCGCCGACTACCACGTCCCGTCGGCGGCGGACATGCCGTCGTTCACCACGGACCGGACCGTGACGGCCTCCACGACGAACCCGTTGGGCGTCAAGGGTGTCGGTGAGGCGGGCACGATCGC
>CBIMJO010001416.1:0-3208 GCA_966244135.1 uncultured Actinocrispum sp.
GGCGCCTTGGGTGTTCTACTGCAAGGACCGCAGCTGCGGCGCGGCCCCGGCGGCGGCCCGGCGTGCGGTGAAGCGGGGCTATACCGACGTTTCGGTGATGCCCGAGGGCATCGACGGCTGGGAGCAGGCGGGACATCCGACCGTCAGCTCGTGAGCTCCAACGTGGCCTCATGGAAGGCCGCCAGCCGTTCGGCCACTTCGGACAGTTCGGCATTCTGCTTCTTGGTCAGGGGCTTGGTGGTTTCGACGGCGACCTGGAGGGTCCGGCGTTTGGCGGTGCGCTGCCACACGCCGGCCACCACCCCGTCGACCAGGACGCAGGGGAGACCCGCGGCGCCTTCGAAACGACCGCGGTTCCGGGCGCGCAGCAACGGTTTCACGTCCTCTGGGACCACTTTGTCCAGTGGGTTCGAACCGAGGATGTAGGCGTCGTACTGGGGGACCAGGCAGACGCTCGGCTTCGGTGACGGACGCCGATCGTCGGTCACGAACGCCTTGCGGCCATCAGCGTCGACCTCCACCAGTGTGACGCCGTCCGCGGCCTCCCGGGCGACCTTCACCGTGACTCCCAGCCAGCGGCCGATATCCGAGTGGGTGACGGGCCCATACGTTGTGGCATAGCGCCGTACAACTTCGGTCAACGCTGCCCGTTCATCGATGTCTTTGCCTTGCGGCGGCAGGACGAACGTCGACTTGCTGCCCTGCGGCGGGCCGTAGGCAAGGACGTTCGCGTACGCGGCCAGCACTGTCACATCCGCGAGCGACTCGTCGAACTTCTCGAACACCCACTTCCCGGCATTCCGGCGAAGTCGCGCGACCAGCTCGTCCCGCGGAATGGCCCCGTCGGTCAAGGCCTCAGCGATCACCCCGAACAACTCGTCGGCCTGGTCGGCAGCCAAACCATGGCTGGAGAACCAGTCGCCCTCGTTGGCGATCCCGGACAGCGCCCGCATCGCGGCCATGTACATGGGCACATCTTCTTGGTGCAGAAGGTAAGCAGTGCCACGCATCGCGTATGTCCGCACCAACGGCAACTCGCGGAACGCCGCCCGTGTCAGCCCCGCCGTCCGCACCCCCAGGCCCAGCTCGGCGGCAGCGGCCACCTGAGCCTGCAACCCACACACATCCCGCACAACCTCCGCATACCCCTGCGCGCACGGCGAAGTCAGATGCCCCCGCTCCAGCCGCGCCGCCACAATCTCATCCCACGACCACGATCCCGCCATCCCCCAAGCATCCCAGCCCACCATCACCCACCCGTCACCCACCCATGGTTCACTTCGACCCACACCGCACGGCGAGGACACACACCGATGGCCCTGACCTGCAGTCTCGATCTTGCTACGAGCGCCTCGGCCCACGAGGTCGCCCGCAGCCTGATCGCCACGGGGCTGTTCGGCGAACAAGTCACCGCCGAGAGATTGGTCGAGGAAGGCGCCGCCACCACGAACGGCACGTGGTTGCGTGCCTTTGCCGTGTCACCCCGACCGTCGCATCCCATCGTGACCGACCTCGGCTTCACCCCCACGACGTCGGTCGCCTTCCAGCTGGCCAAAGATCACGCCGTCCCGAAACAGCAAGACGACGTGGTCCGGATGACATCGGCGGTTCTGCGGCGAGTAACCGGCGACGCCGTGCTGCACCGGGACTTGGAGCACATCTGGCTGCTCAGGCGGGACGAGCTGGTGAGTGTGTCCGAAGAGGACACATGGTGGCCCGCTGAACGGTTGGCGTTGGTGGGTCTGCCGTACCAACGGAAGAGTCACACCTTCGCCGACGAGTAGAGCTCAGCGGGGGCGGTGACCGGTGATGGGAACGTCCACAATAGACGGTATGCCCGAAGCGATCGCCGTGGCCAGGGACTCGGTGAGGTGGGTGGTGTCGTGGGCGCGGGTGGCGGGCAGGCCGAAGAAGCCGGCGGCTTTGCTGAAGTCGAGGTGGGGTGGGGCGAGGTCGAGGCCGGGATAGGTGCCCGCGGCGGTGGCGCGGCTGCGCCAGTTGTCGAGGGTCTCCTTGAGGGTGCGGTACTCGCCGTTGTTCATCACCACGAAGGTCACCGGGACCTGGTAACGGGCGGCCGACCAGAGACCCTGCAGGCCGAACATCGTGCACCCGTCACCGAGGACCGCGACGACGGGACGGGTCGGGTCGCCGAGGCGGGTGCCGATGGCCGCGCCGATTCCCCAGCCGAGCCCGCCGCCGACGGTGTGCACGAGTGATCCCGGCTTGTCCAGGCGCAGGACGGAACGCAGCAGGACCCCGGACGTGATCGCCTCCTCCACCACCACAGTGTCGTCGGTGAGCGCGGCCGCGATCGCGTGCACCGCGTCCAACGGGTCCATCGGAGCCTCGCTGTACCGCCCCTGGGATATGACCCGTTCGGCAGGTACCACCAGAGGGGTCTGGTCCTGGAGAGCCTCGGTCAGGGCACGCAACGTCGGCTCGATTCCGCCTACGAGCCCGGCCGATACGGTGAAGTTGCGGCCGATCTCCTCGGCATCGGAGTCGATCTGCACGATGGCCGCGGTCGCCGGCACGGCTGGGCCAGGGGAGTAGTGGTGGGCCATGAAGGCGTGGCACCCCACGATGATCACGACATCATGGGGTGCCAGGCGGTCGCGGATCGCGCGGTTCACCGGCTCCAGCCCGCCCGCATACAGCGGATGTGACATCGGGAAGTCCACGCCGTCGTGCATCGGCTGGTGGTAGACGTGGGCGCCGACCGCCTCGGCCAGTCCCACGAGGGCCGCGACGGCACCGGAACGGCCGACCCCGTCCCCGGCGACGATGGCGGGCCGTTTCGCCCCGCGCAGCAACGCGAGCGCGGGTTCGAGGTCCGCGGGCGCACCGAGCGGCGCGACCGCGGACCTCGCCGGGTATGCCACGGATGTCTTCTCCGCCAGCAGGTCCATCGGGATGGAGAGGAACACCGGGCCGGCCGGCGGCTGCATGGCCAGCGCGAACGCGCGGCGCAGCATGATCGGCAGGTCGTGCGCGTGCTGCACGTCGAAAGTGCGCTTCACGGCGGCTTTCGCCAGCCCGATGAGGTCGCCGGAGAGCATCGGATCGCCGGCCAGGTGGCGCCGGTCCTGTTGTCCAGCCGTGACCACCAGCGGAGTGCGCGACCGGGAGGCGTTGAGCAGGCTCACCAGGCCGTTGGCCAGGCGCAGGGCGGTGAGGACTTCAGTGGTAGAGCCGCAGCTGCGTA
>CBIMJO010001417.1:0-3205 GCA_966244135.1 uncultured Actinocrispum sp.
CCCACCACGCCACCGTCCAGTCTGGACGGTGTGGCTACTGGGGCTGGGAGGCGGCGGGTGGGGTTGGTGTGGGGTGGGGTTGGGGTTGTTGTGGCTGGTGTGGTGGCGGTTGTTTTGGTTTTGGTGATGGGCGGGTCGGGTGGTGGGGGTGGAGGGGCGGCGCCGGTGGGGGAGGCTGCGTCTGTAACTGTTGTGGCTCAGGCGTTTGTTGATGCGGTTACGAACAAGGATCAGTCGGGGGTGCTTGCTGTGCTGTGTGTGGCTGATCGGGAGTCGGTTGAGCGCAATGGGTTTCCGGTCGCGGATGTCACTGCCGTGCTGAATTCGGTGGAGGTCGACAGCAGTGGCACCACCGCGACATTGAACGTCACTTTCGAACAATCCAGCACCGGTGACCACACGCAGACCACATTCCCCATGGTCAAGGAGTCGGGGGAGTGGCGGATCTGCCAGATCGGCGCCGCACCTCCTTCGTCGTGAGCCGTTCGGTCCATTGTGGATAGGACGGTGGTTTGTCCAGAGAGGACGGTTGGTTTCGGTCCGGTTACGGTCCTCGACCGGGGGATGGCGATGGCTCTGTGTGAACGTAGTGTCACTCGATACGGCGATTCGAACTACCACGTTCGAGGTCGGCCGGACAGGGAAAGGACACCGTCGCATGAGGACACGCCACAAGGCGGCATTGGCCACCGTCAGCCTGGCTTTCGCCGGTCTCACGGCCATCGCCCCGGACGCCGCGGCCAGCGGGGCCACAGGTGGGTACGACCAGTTCATCGTCACCTTCAGTAACACCGCCGCCTCGAAGGCGGCCGCGTTACCCGACGTGACTGCTGTGCGTGAACTGGGATCCGGTGGTGTGGTGGTCCGGCCGGCTCACGGCCTCGACCTGCCCGGCGCGCGCCGGCTGATGACCAAACTGGCCAAGCACGCCGGAGTCGCCAGCGTGGAGCCGGACCTGATCATGACCGCGCAGTCGGAGCCCAACGACCCGCGCTACAAGGACCAGTGGGATTACTACGAGCCCACCGGCGGCATGAACCTGCCCGGCGCGTGGGACCGCGCGGACGGCACTGGGGTGACTGTTGCAGTGATCGACACCGGCATCACCAAGCACGCCGACCTGAACGCGAACATCCTGCCCGGCTACGACTTCATCAGCGACGCCACCGCCGCGCGCGACGGCAACGGCCGCGACGCCGACCCAACCGACCAGGGCGACTGGTACGCCGCCGGCGAGTGCGGTGAAACCACCCCGTCGAACTCCAGCTGGCATGGCACCCACGTGGCCGGCACCATCGCCGCGCTAAGCAACAACGGCCTGGGCGTCGCCGGTATCGCGCCGAAGGCCAAGATCCTGCCGGTCCGGGTGCTCGGCAAGTGCGGCGGCCGCACGTCCGACATCGTCGACGCGATCACCTGGGCGTCGGGCGGCAAGGTCGCGCGTGTTCCGGCGAACCCCACGCCCGCCAAGGTCATCAACATGAGCCTGGGCGGCAGTGGCCGGTGCGCGGCGGCGTACCAGAAGGCGATCAACAGCGCGGTGTCCCGCGGCACCACCGTGGTGGTCGCGGCCGGCAACTCCAACGCGGACGTCGCCAACTTCACCCCGGCCAGCTGCAACAACACCATCAGCGTCGCCGCCAGTGACCGGGAAGGCAACCGCGCCTTCTACTCCAACTTCGGCACCCTGATCGACTTCACCGCGCCCGGCGGCGAAGTCCGCAACGAGACCGACGCGCCAGGCACCCGCACCAAGCCGCAAGACGGCATCCTGTCCACCTTGAACGCGGGCACCACCATCGCCGGAGCCGAGACCTACCAGACCTACATGGGCACCAGCATGGCCGCGCCGCACGTCGCCGGCCTCGCCGCGTTGATGCTCAGCCGCGCAGCCCTGTCACCGGCTCAGGTCGAGTCGGCGATCAAGGCCCACGTGCGGCCACTTCCCGGAACCTGCTCGGGCGGTTGCGGCGCGGGCCTGGTCGACGCGGCTGCCACGGTCGGCGCTCTCTAGGTGACCACTGGGAGTTCCGGGGCGGTCCCTGGAACTCCCGGTCAGCGCGGGCCGAGACCCGTTGTGCCGTCGAGGAGTTCGCGGGCGGCGTCGAGGTGACCGGCGTGGCGGGCGGTCTCCTCGATCATGTGCAGGGTGATCCGGCGGAGGTCGGTGAAATCAGGGCCGAACTCAGGATCCGGGCTGCGGACCGGGCTGGTGAGGGAGTGCGCGGCGAAGATGTCGTTGGAGCGCGCGCATTGCGCACGGTAGAAGGCGAACACCTCGTCCCGTGACCGCGGTGTGTTGAGCGGCGTGTGGTCGTCGTCGGACCACGGCAAGGGATCGGCGGACCCGACAAGCACCTCCTGGAACCAATGCCGCTCGGCGTGCCCGAGATGTTCGACCAACCCCAACGGAGTCCAGCCCGACGGCAGGACCTTGGTGCTCAATGCGGTGTCGTCGAGACCCGCCAAGATCGCGAACACAACGCCACGCTGCATCTCGAGAAAATGCAGCAGCACATCCCGCTCCCCGTCCTCCATACAGGCCCCCAAGATCGTTCGCGTCGCTGACGCGTTGCACGCTACTGCAATTGAGCGATGTGGAGGCCTGTGCGGGGGCGTGGAACAGACGTCGCTGGACGCGGTGGTGGTGGTGCTGATCCTGTCTTGAATGCCGGGTGGCAGTCGATGTGTGGACGAGGGCGTTAATGGTCCTAAGGGAATGGATCTTGGGACGGGTTGATCAACATCGGTGTTGAGCTGGGTGTGCGTAAGGGGCAGCAGCCGCCGTGGATCGTGTCGGACGAGTTGTGGGCTCGCATCCAGCCGTTGCTGCCGGTGGTGTCTCGCCGGGCGGATCTGGGCTTCAGTTCCGGCGTGACCTGCTGGCGGCGGTTGCGGGACTGGAACGGCGCCGAGGGTCGGGCTGCGTCTGCACCAGGGCTTGCTGGCCGAACTCAACGCGGCCGAGGCGTTGAACTTGTCCAAGGTAGTGGTCGATGGCTCTCGCCTACGGGCGCTCAAAGGTGTGCCAAAACCGGGCCGAGCCTAAGCCAAGGCCGAGACGAACCGGATCGAATCCGTCGACCCCTACGTCGCCGACCTCCTCTTCGGTGCACTCCTCAGCGGCGTCCTGACCTGGGCCAGTGTTCTGGCAACCCGGCCCGAATCCACAGTGGACAGCAGTCCGCTTGGTGGATGACCGGGC
>CBIMJO010001418.1:0-3203 GCA_966244135.1 uncultured Actinocrispum sp.
GGACCGGCGCCTGGATGGCCGGCACGAGGACCGGCGGCGGGATCGTGATCTTGATCATGTCGCCGGTCTTGATGATGAAGTCACTCGGCACCCCGCGAGCGTCTCACAGGCCGCGAGCTGCGCCAATGCGCCTTTGGGCAGCTCAAGGTGCGCCCCGCGCGCGAGGGGTCCAGCTCCTCGCGCGCGGGCCGCCGCCCGCGGCTGCTTGGGGGACGGGCGGCGGGGAGACACAACTGCCGAACCGGTTGTGTCCCGCTGTTACGGCAGGATCGTGATCTGCCGTGGCCAGGAGAGCTGCCCTTCCTGGGCCCGGACCTTGATCGTCGCCTCGGCGTTGGGCGTCATGTCACCGGGCAGCGTCAGGTTGATCTGCTGGTCGCCGTTGAACCAGTTCGGCGAGCCCGCGGTCCTGGTCCAGGTCCGGTCACCCTGGGTGATCTCGACGGTGTCGATGGTGCCGCGCTCGTGGAAGTACTGCCCGAAGATCGCGATGATCCCGCCGTTGTGGATGTCGTTCTGCTGGTAGTTCAACGCGTTCACGATGCCGCCGCGGTTGATCACCGGGTACTCCCGCTGGTTGCCGAAGCCGTGGATGATCGTGGGGACGCGCTGGAACACCGGCGCGGTCGGGCCGCCCTGCAGGTCGCAGGCCAGGTGCCCGTCCCGGTTGCGGGCGTAGAAGACCCGCATGATCACGTCGGCGTCCACCACGTAGACGCCGTTCGCGGTGGCGACCCGGCCGCGGCCCGGCCAGGGGTAGTCCTCGGTGAGGGTGCTGGAGGTGGTGGTGCTGTCGGTCGTCGTCTTGCCGGTCTTGCGGCCCAGCGCCCCGATGATCCCGTCGAAGTAGGAGGCGAGCAGCGTTCCGACGAAGCCGAACGGGCCGGGCGCGGTCTTCTGCACCGCGACGGTGTTCGACCGGGTGGCGGCGGCGTGGAACGTCGACGCGTTCTCCGCCGGGTTGTAGCCGCTGTCGAACGACTCGGTCGGCACGAAGACCTCGTCGCGGATGTTGACGATCTCGAACGTGCGGATCCAGTCCCGCTCGGACATGTGGAAGTCCGCAAGCCCCTTGTTCGCGGCGGACGGCGTGCAGTGGTCGCCATCGGCCACTGCCGGTACGGCGACCACCAACGGCGCCACCAAGGCGGCGACCATGGTGACCACACGTAACCGCCTTCGACTCGATACTGACATGTACCGCTCCTCTTCCTGATCGTCGGCTCAATGCCAGGGACGCTAGGAAGCGCGGCTGAGCCGGCCTTGAACCGGCGCGGGCGGCCCAACTCAGCGCCAACTCAGCGGCGTGCCGCACAGTGGCTGGGGCAGCGAGAAAGAGGGGCAGCCTGGTGAGATCGATCGTCGTTGTTGTCACGCTCCTGACCGCGGTGCTGACCTCGGTCCTGCCGTCGCAGGCGGCTGAGGCGCAGCTGTGGGCCTTCCTGTACGCGGACCAGCCCGTCACCCAGAGCTACCAACCGGTCAACCAGAAAGGCAGCCCGACGGACATCCGGGCCGCGGTGGCCCGGCTCGGCACCGGGTCCTACAAGGTGACCATCGCCGGCGCGGGCTCGCCCGGTGTGCCGTTGGTGACCGCGGTGGGTGGCAACGGGTTGCACTGCCAGGTGACCCAGTTCCGCCAGAACGGGCAGCCAGCCCATGCCGGCGGCCGAGGAGATCATGGTCGCCTGCTACACGGGTTCCGTCCTCGCCGACGCCAAGTTCACGTTGTCGTTCTTCTGGTCCACCGGGCCGGACAGCGGGTCGCCGGGCGCGTACGGGTACGTCTACGACAACCAGCCCAAGGCCGGAACCATTGTGAACCCAGCGGTCCGGTACAACTCGACCGGCGGGAACGTGGACATCTACCTGCATGACACCGGGATCTGGACCGTGCGGTTCTTCGGCCAGCCGTTCAACAACATCGGCGGCAACGTGCAGGTGTCCGCGGTCGGGCCGGCGCCGGTCCGGTGCGCTGTCATCCAGTGGTATCCCCATGTTCTCGGCGCGGACGCCCAGGTGCGCTGCGACCCGCTGTCCGACGGCAGCAGTCCGCAATGGACACTCGTATACCCGCACGAGCGGTCGGTCGTGGGCGACCGCAGCGGCTTTTTCGGTTACCTGCAGGCGAACCAGCCCACGGCACCGATCTACACCCCGAACCCGGACCGCAACCGCGCGCCGGACGGGTTCCTGCACACCGTGAGCCGGTCGTCCCCGGGCCGCTACCAGGCCCAGATCTACGGCCCGCTCAAGGAACCCGTCACAGCGCACCTCACGGTCAACGGCGACACCAGCCACTTCTGCGACATCGTGGGCTGGACCGTGCGACCCGGCCAGCAGCCCGCCGGTCTGGTCGACGTCGCCTGCTACGACAACACCGGCGTCCCGGCGGACAACTGGTTCTCGCTGAACTACTACTCCCCCTGAAGGGACACCGATGCCCGGTCCAGAATGCGCAGCGCCTCCTCCTCGCCCGGCCGGTGACCGGTCGCCTGGTGACCGGCAAGTGCTTGCCGCGCTTGGCTGATCGCCGCGGTGAGGTCGTCCTCGCCCAACCGGATCCGGGCGAGGACGGTCCGGGCCCGCGCTTCCAGCACGCGATACCCCGCCGCACTCGCCAGCTCGATCGCCGTCTGAGCCGATCCGGCGTCTTGCCGGGTGGTGGCCAGGCCGATCAATGCGCGGGTTTCGCCGTAGCGGTGGGCGGTTTCGCGGGCCAGGGCCAGCGCCTGCTCGTGGTGGCCGACCGCGTCGGCCTGCTGTTGCAGGTGGTGGTGGATCGTGCCCAGCGTGTTCAGGACATCGGCCTCCCCATGCCGGTAGGCGACCTCACGGGAGATGGTGAGCGCGGTCCTGGCCGTTTCCAGCGCCTCGGCGAGATTCCCGGTGTCCCGCAACACAGCGGCGAGTTCGTTGCCAGTGTCGACCAGTGAGCCCCGGTCGCCGACCTCCTCGTGCTTGCCCTGGGCCGGCCGCAGGTGGTCCAGCGCCTCGTCGAACCGGCCGAGCTCGTGCAGCACCGCGCCGAGGTTGCCCAGGTTGACCGCTTCGGCGTGACCGGACCCGATCTTCCGGCTGATCTCCAGCGCGTCGGTGTACATGGTCAGCGCCGAACGCAGATCCCCCAGGCGCTGCTGGGCCATGCCGAGGTTGGTGAGGTTGTTGACCTGGCTGGCGGATCGCCGCAGCCGCTGGTTGAG
>CBIMJO010001419.1:0-3196 GCA_966244135.1 uncultured Actinocrispum sp.
GTGGCACCGGCCAGCATCGGCGACAAGATGCTCGCCGCCCGCGTGAGCCTGGTGGCCTCCGGCGGTGAGGTGCTGGGCAACGGCAAGGTGCTCGCGGTGTGGACCGACGACACCGCGCTGTCCACCAAGATCAACCCCGAGGTGGCGCACTACACCGGGCAGGCCGAGCTGGCGCAGGTGATCGAGGAGGGCCTGGAGGCGCAGCGCGCTGGCCAGATCGAGACCGCGACGGCGAAACTGGGGCGCGCGGTGGCCATCGCGCACGAGTCCGGGCACGAGGACACCGCCAAACTGCTGGCGAAAGTGGTAGATGTGGAGGACGCCGCACGGGGCACCGTCCGGCTCAAACGCGACGTCAGCACGGTGGACGCGATGACGCTGGAGAGCCGGTCGCAGGTGACCAAGCGCGTTGGCAGGAAGTCCGGCGAAGGTGAGAGCTGATGCCTACCTGTTCCCAGGGCCACGACTCGGCCGACGAGGAGTTCTGTGACGTCTGCGGGCTGGCCTTCGACGCCACCCCCGCCGTCGCCGTCGCCGCTCCGGTTGCCCAGCAGGAGGCGCGCAACTGCCCGTCCTGCGGGGCGCCGCTCGACGACCGGTTCTGCGAGGACTGCGGCGCGGACTCCCTCGCGGTAGTGCCCGCCCAGCCGGCCACTCCGGCGCCCGAGCCGGTGTCCGCACCGGTCTCCCCGCAGGCCTCATCGTCGGTCTCGCCGCCGGTCTCGCCGTCGCCTGATCCGGACGCGCTGCGGGTGCGGACCTGGACCGTGGTGGTGTCCGCGGACCGGAAGTACTACGAGAGCGTGAAAGCGGACGGTGGGCCGGACGCCGACTCGATCCAGTTCCCGCCGTACTGCCCGGACCGGCATTTCCCGTTGCGCGGCGACCAGGTGAGCATCGGCCGCCGCAGCGCCACCCGCGGGATCCTGCCGGACATCGACCTGACCGGCCCGCCCGAGGACCCGGGGGTGAGCCGCCTGCACGCCCTGCTCGTGGCCAACGCCGAGGGCGGCTGGGCCGTCGTCGACATGAACTCCGCCAACGGTACCTTCCTCAACTACCGCAAGGACAACCTCAAACCCAACACGCCTCGCCCGCTGACCGACGGCGACCGCGTCCACATGGGCGCCTGGACCACGATCACCCTGCACGCCGACAGCTAGACCTTGCCAAAACCCTTGCCACACAAGGGCTTGGAGCGGCCATAACGGACCTCCCTGAGGCACGCTGGTGTTTCCACATCAGCAGTCAGGGAGGTCCTGCTCATGTCCAGGCGTTTTCGGTCCATCGTGGTTCTGTTGACCATGCTCGCGGCGACGGTCGTGGCCGCGCCCGCCGCGAGTGCTGGCGCATTACCGCCGTCGTGTGGTCCCAATTTCGACCCGTACGCCCTTGTGCCCAACAAGGACTGGCGGCTCTCGATGGAGGACGCCATCGACGGCGACGCGCTCGGCAGTCTCTACATGAGCGCGCGGCCGGTCATCAACAACGAGCCCATCTTCTGGGTCTGGGGGCATGGGCTCAAGGCCGGGGACGTCGTTTCGCTGGACTGGTCGGACGATGGGCACCGGACGTGGCATCCCTGCCACGCGACTGTCGCGAAAGGACACACCAGCGTCACGACCAAGGCGGTCAACCAGGTGCCGGGCCGCACCTTCCGGCCATGCGTGAAGCACGCCGGGCACGGCTGGAAGTGCGCCGGCTGGACGTCCGCGCTCTAGTGCTGTGCACTAGCCGAACGCGGGGATGACCTCGGCGGCGAGGCGTTCCATCTGCGCGGCGTCGTCGCTCATCGGGTTGAGCTGGATCAGCTCGGCACCGGCGGCCTCGACCTCGCGCAGGCCACGGACGCAGTCCTCGGGCGTGCCCGCGACGGCGACCGGGGCGAAGTGGCCCTTCGGCGCGAAGTACCCGTACAGCTTGTCGAGGTCATCGGAGATGTGCTGGCGGGCGCGGCCGGCGTCGTCGTCCACGCGGATGTAGACGCGTTTGGCGATCGGGAACTCGCGGCCGCCGAGCTCCGTGCGCAGGAGCCGGACCTGGTCGGCGAACGCCTCGGTGGTGCTCGATCCGGCGCCGAAGAAGCCGTCGGCCAGGTGCGCGGCGCGTTTGACGGCGTTCGGATGGCCACCGCCGATCCAGACCCGCGGGTGGGGTTTCTGCACCGGTTTCGGCTCCATGCCGGCGCCCTCGACCTGCCAGAACCGGCCCTGGAAGGTGATCTCCGGGTCGGTCCAGGCCGCCTTCATCAGCGCGAGGCCCTCGGTGAACCGGGTGACCAGGCCGTCGCGGGACACGCCGAACGCCGACAGCGCCCGGCTCGGCCCACCCGCGCCGATCCCGACCTCCACCCGGCCGCCGCTGAGGTGGTCGAGCGTGCTGATGCTCTTCGCCAGGTGCAACGGGCTGTGCAGCGTGCTGACGAACACCGCGCAGCCCAGCCGGAGCGTCGTCGTGCACGCCGCCGCGTACGTCATCACCTCGACCGGACCAAGCCGCGGCGCGGACCCCAGCACCTGCTCCTGCGTCCACGCACTGTCGAACCCCAGCTCCTCGGCACGCGTGACAAATGCCCGAAATGCCTCAGGATCGAACTCGGCCTGCGGCAACGAGATCGCGAATTGCATGGAGCCATCAAACCAGCCCGGCCAACTTGTACGCGACCAGAGAACCGGCCACGGCGACATTCAGGCTCATCCCGGTGCCCACCATGGGGATCTCCACCGCCACATCCAGCAGTTCAGTGGCCTCCGTAGGAATCCCAGAAGACTCATGCCCAAGGACGACCACCGTCCGTTCCCTCGCTGTAGGCAAGTCAGCCAGGCGGATCGACTCGTCGGTCAGCTCCACGCCGACGATCCTGCTCCCGGCTGCACGTTGCGCGGCCAGCCACTGCAACGGATCCCGCACCCAGTGCACACAGGACGGTCGCCGCAGCGTATTCCCTCGCTCCAAGGCCGCTGGTACCCACGGCAACCGTGGCACAGCCATGCAAGCTCCGACGGCATCGCACGTTCGCAACAACGTGCCCAGGTTGACCCCGTGCAACGGCCACAGCGGCGCGAGCAGCAGATGATCCCAGCAGGAATGGGCTTTGCGGCGGCGCCGGCGGCGGATCTCGGTGGGTGTGCGCACCCACATGCGGCCGCTCATCCGCGCTTCGTCATCGACTCCATGGACACAGCGTCTTCCGGTA
>CBIMJO010001420.1:0-3192 GCA_966244135.1 uncultured Actinocrispum sp.
GCCAGCGTGGCGCCGAACACCGCGGAGTAGATGACCGACTCGGCCATCGACCCGGACTGGTCCACCAGCAGGATCACGTCCCGCAGGGCCGCGGTGCGCGACCGGCGGTGCGCTCCGATCAGGCTCTCCACCACCAGAGTCTTCTGCTTCGGCTGGTAGTGCTTGAGGTTGGCCCGGATGGTGGTCGACCAGTCCACATCGGACATTCGCGGCCGCCGGGTCCGGCGCGACCGGTCGACGGCCCCGTTGACCGCGGCGATCAGCCGGTCGGCCAGCTTGCGTTCGATCTCCTCGACGACCTTGCGCACCACCGCCCGCGCGGTCTCCCTGGTGCGCTGGGGAATCGCACGGGACAACGACACCAGCGTGCCGACCAGGTGCACATCCGGCTCGATCGAGGACAGCAACTCGGGCTCCAGCAACAACTTGGTCAGCCCCAGCCGTTCGACCGCGTCCCGCTGCATGACCTGGACCACCGAGGTCGGGAAGTAGGTTCGCACGTCACCGAGCCACCGGTGCAGCTTCGGCGAACTGGCCCCCAGCCCGGCGCCGCGCTTGCCGGACTGGTCACCGCCCCCGCCGTACAGCGCGGTCAGCGCGCCGTCCCGCTTCATGTCGTCCTCGCCGAGCCCGGCCAGGTCACCGGCGTCCGGCCCGAGCAGCAGCCGCCACCGGCGCAGTCGCTCGTCGCTCATATCTTCGCCCCCTCGTACAGACCCCGCACGAACTCCACGAACCTCGCGGTCCGCTCGGGATCCCCGTCGTCGGTGATCAGGTCGACCGGGCTCGCCCCGGCCGCCACCCGCTCGGCCAGCGTGCGCCGCTCGGGTGCGCTGAACCCGGTGATCGCCCGGCGCAGCAACGGCAACGCGTCCTCGAACGCCTCGCCGGGCAGGCCGGTGAGCCACTCGTCGACCAGCCCGAGCAGCCGCGAGTCGGCCGCGAGCCGGACCGCCGACCCGCGCAGGAACCCCGCGACGAACGCGGTTCCCGCCCCGGCCGCGGACACCGCCCGCTGCATGCGGACCGCGACCGCCTCGGTGTCCAGGCGTTCGGCCTCCCACAGCAACCGGCTCGCCCGGCCGCTCGGCAACCCGTGCGCGGGCGGGTCGATGCTCACCAGCCGGTGTAAGGCATCCCACCAGCCTGCGGTGTGATCCTCGTCGGCCGCCAGCGCGACGGCGTCATGTGCCTTGTCCACAACGGACAGTGCGACCTCGGCCGTCTCGTCGTCGATGCCGCGGCAGGCCAGCGCCAGGCCGGCCGAGCCGCGGGCCAGCAACCCGTGCATCGCCGACCGGAGCAGCTCGGGATCGGTACCCCGGACCGACCCGTACCGGACCGTGTTCGCCAAGGCGGGCAACGCGTCCAGCAACTCCAGCGCGTCCGTCGCGGCCGCGGCGCACCGGTCGAGCGCGGCCCTCCCCGCCGCGACCGCATCCGCCAGCTCACAGGCGACGGCCTCCTGCAGCACCTCTGCGGCCTTGCTGACCGTGTCGGCCGCCTTGGTCAGGTCGAGCAGAACGTGCTCGGCCGCGTCCTCGACGGTGGCACCGTGCCGGGCCGCGGCGGCGACCGCCACCGCCAGGCCCGGGTCCCACTGGACTTTCCAAGCCTCCGCGAACGTGCCGAGCGTGCTCGTCTCGTCCGGTTCGCCCCACGCCACGTCCAGCACCCGCAGCCGCCGCAGCACCTGGGACCGGCCGCGGTCGATGTCCCGGCGCAGGTCCAGCCGGTAGGCCTTCTCCGCCGCGTTCGCCGGCATCCGGAGCTTGCGCTGCAACCGTTCCAGGTCGGTCGCGAGCGGCGAGCGCGGCACACCCGAGCCGACCACGCCGAGTTCCTCGCCCACGACCAGCTGGTCGTGCACGATCCGCAGGCCTACGTCGTCCCCGCCGCACAGCACCGCCAGCGTCGCCTCGCTCACCTCGGCGAGACCCGGCGACGGGCGGCCACGTAAGGCAGCCAACGTATCCGCGAGCCGCACGGCCTCGACGGCACTCGCGGTCGAGGCGGGCAAGCCTTCCTCACGCAGGACGTGTGCGGTCCGGGCCATCCACCGCGGGACCGTGTCCTTGGTGTGTTCCCACAGGTGCGCATACCAGCCTGGCGATTCGACTCCGGCCCCATAGCCCGAGGTGGCGGCGAGCCGGCCGTGGCTCCACGGCACCCAGCTTCCGGCGATCTTGCGTTTCTTCAGTCCTCTCAACAGGTCCGTATCGGATTTGGCGGACGGGAAGTCCTGTAAGCCGGGCACGTGCCACGCGCCGCAGACCACCACGACCGGCCCGTCGACGTCGGTCAGCGCGCGGCGGATCGCCTGGCGCATAAAGGCTTCCCGCTGCAGGGTGCGTTCGTCGACGGTGTCGGCGAACTCGTCGCGCAGCGCCGTCATCGCCTCGGCGACGGCTTCGGCGAGCTGGACCGGCTCCGCGCTGGAGTGCTCGACCACGTCCTCCCACCAGCGTTCCGGGTCGTCGAACCCGGCGGCCTCGGCGAGCACCCCCAGCGGGTCCACCACGACCCGGTCGGTGTCCTGCCGTTCGTGGAACATGGAGATCCCGGCGGGCATGTCCGCGAACCGGACCTCGACGTCGTTGCGGGCACCCCAGTCGAGCGCCTGCCACTCCGGCGAGAACCGAGCGAACGGCCAGAACGCGGCCGCGGCCGGGTCGGCCGCGTCGTGCAGCAGCAGCGCGACCGGTGGCGTCAGCTCGCGGACGTGCGGGATCAGCTGGTCCGCGTCCGGCGGCCCTTCCACCAGCACGAGCCGCGGGCGCACGACGTCCAGGGCGGCCCGGACCATCCGCGCCGAGCCCGGCCCGTGGTGCCGGATGCCCAGCAGGGTCACCCGGTCGTCGATGGTCTTCATCATCAGGCCGGGTCCAGCTCCCGGCAGGCCCGGTAGAGGTCGCGCCATTCCTTGCGCTCCTTGACGACGGCTTCGAGGTACTCCTGCCAGGCCGCGGTGTCGGACACCCGGTCCTTGATCACCGCACCCAGTAACCCGGCGGCCAGCTCGTCGGCGCCGAGCCGGCCGTCACCGAAGTGCGCGGCCAGCGCCATCCCGCTGGTGACCACCGAGATCGCCTCGGCGGTGGACAGGCTGCCGCTCGGCTTCTTGACCTGCGTGCGGCCGTCGACCGTGCTGCCGTTGCGCAGCTCGCGGAAGATCCGCACCACCCGGCGGAC
>CBIMJO010001421.1:0-3191 GCA_966244135.1 uncultured Actinocrispum sp.
GTCGTAGTTCGCCAGGGTCCGGCGCAGCGGCACGACCTTGCGCATCGCGCAGCAGCGGTCCGGTTCGCGCTCGTAGAGCCGCGGGCCCTCTTCGGCGTCCTGCTCGGCGACCGTCTTGTCGGGTGCGGCGTTGATGATGTTGATCCCGGAGTAGGTGGCCGACACCGCGTCGCGCAGGCCGATGGTCTCCGGGAAGTGGTACCCGGTCTCCAGGAACAGCACGTCGAAGTCGGGCTTCGCTCGCACAGCGAGATCGATCAGGACCGCGTCCTGCATGTTGGACGCGAGGATCCAGTTGTCCCCGAACGTCCGCGCGGTCCACTCCAGTGCCTCGGCCGCGGTGGCGTCGGCGAGCTCCTCGGATGCGGCCTCAGCCAAGTCCTTCAGCTGGGTAGCGGTGGTCATTTAGGTACCTGCCCCACTGAGATCCCCACGAACTTCACGGTGAACACCCGGCGGCAGCCGGTGCACAGCCAGGCGGCGTGCGGTTCCTCCTCCGGCCGGAGGTCTTCGTCGCCGCAATACGGGCAATAAAAGGGAGTAGCGCGCTCAGTCATCGCCGCCTCCGCGGGAAGAAGTACGCCGGCGGGCCAGTCACTTGAGGTCGTCCTCCCCGGCCCGGGCGACCCACTGGGCGAACCGCTCGCCCTCGTCGCGGTCCTTGATGTAGTTGCGCACCACGCGTTCCACGTAGTCGGACAGCTCGGTCGCGGTCACCTTGTGGCCACGCAGCTTCCGGCCGAACCCGGCGTCCAGGCCCAGGCCGCCACCGAGGTGAACCTGGAAGCCCTCGACCTGGTTGCCGTCCGCGTCGGTGACGATCTGGCCCTTGAGCCCGATGTCCGCCGTCTGGATCCGGGCACACGAGTTGGGGCAGCCGTTGATGTGCACGGTGACCGGGTTCTCGATGCCGTCCTGGACGTCGGCCAGGCGCTCCTCCAGCGCCGCGACCAGCTCGGCCGCACGGGCCTTGGTCTCCACGATCGCGAGCTTGCAGAACTCGATGCCGGTGCACGCCATCACCCCGCGCCGCCACGGCGACGGGTCGACCTGAAGGCCCAGCTTGGCCAGCTCCGCCTTCAGCGCGGGGACTTCCGGCTCGGGCACGTCCAGCACGACCAGCTTCTGCTGGGGCGTGAAGCGGACCCGCTGCGACCCCGCCCGCTCGGCGGCCTTCGCGACCTCCACGAGCGTGGACCCGGAGACCCGCCCGGCGATCGGCGCGCCGCCGACGTAGAACTTGCCGTCCTTCTGCGGGTACACCCCGACGTGGTCGACCGGGTGCTCCGGCACCTCGGGCGCCGGGCCGTCGATCATCTTGCGGCCGAGATACTTCGTTTCGAGAACTTCACGGAATTTTTCAGCCCCCCAGTCGGCGACCAGGAACTTGATCCGCGCGCGGTGCCGCAGCCGCCGGTAGCCGTAGTCACGGAACACGCTGATCACGGCGGCCCACACGTCCGGCACCTCGTCCAGCGGGACCCAGGCGCCCAGCCGCTTGCCGATCATCGGGTTGGTGGACAGCCCGCCGCCGACCCACACGTCGAACCCGGGGCCGTGCTCGGGGTGGACCACCCCGACGAACGCCACGTCGTGGATCTCGTGCGCGACGTCCTGCAGGCCGGAGATGGCGGTCTTGAACTTCCGCGGCAGGTTCGAGAACGCCTTGTCGCCGATGTAGGTCTCTTTGATCGCTTCGATCGCCGGTGTGCCGTCGATCACCTCGTCCTGGGCGATCCCGGCCACCGGCGAGCCGAGGATGACGCGCGGGCTGTCACCGCACGCCTCCATCGTGGTCATCCCGGCGTTTTCCAGCTTCTCCCAGATGACCGGCATGTCCTCGATGCGGATCCAGTGGTACTGGATGTTCTGCCGGTCGGTGATGTCCGCGGTGTCGCGCGCGTAGGTCTGCGAGATCTCCCCGATCACCGCGAGCTGCTGCGTCGTGACCGCGCCGCCGTCAATGCGGATCCGCAGCATGAAGTACTCGTCGTCGAGCTCCTCCGGCTCGAGGGTGGCCGTGCGGCCGCCGTCGATCCCGGGCTTGCGCTGGGTGTACAGGCCGTACCAGCGGAACCGGCCACGCAGGTCGGCCGGGTCGATCGAGTCGAACCCGCCGTGCGCGTAGATCGTCTCGATCCGGGCGCGGACGTTCAGCGGGTTGTCGTCCTTCTTGCTGCGCTCGTTGGGGTTGAGCGGTTCGCGGTAGCCGAGTGCCCACTGTCCCTCGCCCCGGCGCTGCTTGGTCCGCTTTGGGGTGGTGGCTGGCGGTGCCATCAGATGGCGTCCTTCGGGATCTGGGCAGTCGTGCGCGCCAGCCCGTCAGGGCAAGAAAAAGCCGGCGCACCCGACGCCGGCGGAAGAAACAAGTGTCCGGCGTAAGGTCAAGGCCGGCACAAGTCGCTGTTGACGCGCAAGAAGTCCACGTGGCGGCGGGCCACGAGGAGCAACTCCACGACAGCGGACATGGCTTCAGCGTGCCACGCGTCCATCCAGTGGTCCACACCCATCCGAATGCTGGGACGGACGTCACGGGGCTTGACTTCCCCGATCGGGCCAGGCGGCCGGACCGCCGTCGCCGGGATGTCAGACTTGAGGTGTGCCTTCCACGCTTCCCCCTGGTGATCCCGCGCCCGCCGACGGCTCGCTGCCGCCGGAGGCGCTGACCGGGCTGGGCAGCCGTCCGTTCGGTGTCTACGTCCACGTGCCGTTCTGCGCCACGCGCTGCGGCTACTGCGACTTCAACACCTACACCGCGGGCGAGCTCGGCACCTCCGCCTCACCGGAGTCCTGGCTCGAGGGCCTGCGCCGCGAGCTGGACCTCGCCGCCCACGTGCTGGGCAGCCCACCTGTGGCGGACACCGTCTTCGTCGGCGGCGGCACACCGTCGTTGCTCGGCGCCGACGGCCTGACGGCCGTCCTCGACGCGGTCCGTGGGTCCTTCGGGCTCTCGTCGGCCGCCGAGGTGACCACCGAGGCCAACCCGGAGTCGACCTCGCCGGAGTTCTTCGCGGGCATCCTCCGGGGCGGGTACAACCGCGTCTCCCTCGGCGCGCAGTCGGTCGCGCCGCACGTGCTGTCGGTACTCGACCGCAAACACACCCCGGGCCGTCCGGTCGCCGCCGCCACCGAGGCGCGGGCGGCCGGGTTCGAGAACCTGAACCTGGACCTGATCTACGGCACGCCGGGGG
>CBIMJO010001422.1:0-3189 GCA_966244135.1 uncultured Actinocrispum sp.
CGGCGTCGGCGCGGAGTGCGGGTGGTAGTGCAGGAACGAGGACTTGCCGCCGGCCGCCGACATCACCTCGGCCACGACGTTGTCCAGCTCCCGCAGGGACACACCCGGCGCCGCGGCCTGTTTGGCCGCCGCGAGCATGGCCGCGACCACCTTGCCCGCCTGCCGCATCAGGTCCAGCTCCGCGGGTGTCTTCAGG
Source organism: uncultured Actinocrispum sp. (assembly GCA_966244135.1). Taxonomy (GTDB): domain Bacteria; phylum Actinomycetota; class Actinomycetes; order Mycobacteriales; family Pseudonocardiaceae; genus Kibdelosporangium. Next base: position 197 of record CBIMJO010001422.1, read on the forward strand.
TCCACTATCACGCACTCCTTGGGATAATTATCCCGGTATTTCTATCACAGTATTACTATTGGCGTATGGTCCGACCACCCCTCACCGACGAGGACCGCCGGCGCGGCATCCGGCTCGGCGAAGCGTTGCGCGCGGCCCGCGGCGACCGCAGCGGCGTCGAGGTGGCCGCCGCCGCGGGCATCTCCGTGGAGACCCTCCGCAAGATCGAACACGGCCGCATCCCCACCCCCGCCTTCTTCACCGTCGTCGCGATCGCCCGCGCCATCGACATCCCCCTCGACACCCTGTGCACAGTGGACTCGATGTGACGAGGCCCGCCGGCCGCTTCGGGCCGACGGGCCTGTGGACAACCCCAGCTTGAGCCCCCAGAACTGTCGGTCCCCTTCAGTAGGCTGGAAAATCGGGGGCCGGAGGCCAGGTCAGCTCGTGCCGTACGGACGGTGGAGCTCGCCCCAGCCCCAGGTGGGCATGGGTTCGTTGGTCGTGCCGGACATGCCGGGCTGGGAGTAGGTCAGGGCCATCCGGGTGCCCCATTCGAGGTAGCCGACGAAGGCGGAGCGGAAGTCGGGGTCGGTGGGCAGGCCGACGGAGTCCGCGGTGTCGATCAGCAGGTTCATCCAGTGGCGGCGCTGCTGCTCGGTGAGGGCCTTGCCGAGGTGCCGCGAGATCATGTGCTGGTGCCCGCCCCGCCCGGACGAGTAGGTCTTGGGCCCGCCGAACACCTCCCCCAGCCAGGCGGCGACGTGTTTGGGGTGCTCGGGGTCCATGGCGGCGAACAGCGGCCCGATCAGTGGGTCCTCGGCGACCCGGGCGTAGAACTCGGTGAACAGCTTCTCGAAAGCGGCGGCGCCCCCTGCCCATTCGTACAACGAAGGCACCTTGCTGACCTGGTCGTAGTGGCGCATTTCCTCGATCGCGGGCACGTAGTCCTTGATCTCGGCGAAGAACTCGCGGAACTCCTTGCTGCCGCGGAACCCCTCCAGATGGTCGGCGGTCGACGTCCAGATGATCCGCAGGATGTAGCTCTCGGCGTCCTCCTCGCACCGGGAAAGCTCGTAGTCCCGGCAGAACGGGGACGCGAGCAGGGGCTTGGCGGCCCGCCGGTAGGCCTCCTCGAAAGCGGCCGCCTGGTCGAGCGGTATGCGATAACGGATGTACTCAACTGTCACTCCCTCAGTCGACCACTTCGACCGTGGCCGGAAAAGTACGTACTTTGTGGTGCGTGAGCGTGCGACGAACCCGGTACCACTGCCCGGTCGAGCTGGCGGTCGACGTGATCGGCGGCAAATGGGCGGTGGTGATCCTGGCCAACCTCAAGGAAGGCGACCTGCGCTACGGCGAGCTGCGCCGCAAGATGCCCGACATCACCGAGAAGATGCTCACCCAGCGGCTGCGGGAACTCACCGAGGCCGGCCTGATCCAGCGGACCGAACACGAGGGCACGCCGCCGGCGGTGTTCTACAAGCTGGTGGCCGACGATCTCAAGCCGGTGCTGCAAGCGTTGTACGACTGGGGCCAGAGCCGCGCGGCGAGCGAGGGGATCGAGATCCTCACCCCATGAGCCGGTGCAGCCCGGTGCTGGTCGCGGCGAGCATCCCGCAGTGGTCGGCGTAGGCGAGGTCGTGCACCGACCCGAACGTGGTCTCCCGCCCGCGCGGCCGCCCGGACTGGGCGTCCAACCAGGACACTCCGGACTCGGTGCCCACCGCCAGTGTCCGGCCGTCGCTGGAGAAGCACAACGACCCCGTGCGCGACTCGATCTCGTGCCGCCACGCGGGTTCCCCGGTCGCGGTGCGCGTCGCGATCACGGCGCTGGGGTGCACCCACATCACGATCAGCTCGCCGTCGGGGGAGAACCTGACCTCACCGGACACCTCGGAGCTCCACGGCTGCGGGTCGCGCCGGTCGTAGCGGTGCCGCAAGTGCCCGTCCTCCGCCACGTTCAGCACCGTCAGCCACCAGCTGCCGCGCATCGAGTTCGCCACCGCCAGCGTCCGCCCATCGGGTGAAAACGTTGGTGTGACACGGGAATCGCCGAGACCCTCCCAGTCGGTGTGGTCCAGCTCCTGGTCCCTGCCGACAACCGCGCCGCTAGATGGGTCCACAATCAACAGACGCTGGTTCCCGCCCACCGCCAGATGCCGCCCGTCGGGTGACAACGCCAGCGCCCCGGTGGGCACGTCCGGCAGATCCTGCACCATCCGCATCGCCGCCCACTGCCTGATCTGCACGTTCCGCGTTGTCGCGAACGCCAGCGTGGACCCGTGCACCGAGGCCGCCGGCCCGGGAAGATCCGTGCGGGACGCGATCCGCATGATCTCGATCGGCCGGATCCGCGGCTCCACCTCCCACCGCACCAGCACGGTGCCGCGGTACATGGAGGTCAACGCCTCGGCCCGGCGCGGCCGGAGCACGACTGTCTGCTGAGGACCGCTCGCCACCTCGTCGAGCCCGAGATGCGCCGAGCGCCCGTGATAACGCAGCCGCCGGCCCATCTTCTCGCGTAACACCGACGGCCCATCGGGTAACAGGTCCTGGGGTAAGTCGCCGAACCCGTCCCGGCTGCCCGGATCCGCGCCCCGCTCGAGCAGCATCTCGGCCACATCCATCCAGCCGTGCTCGATCGCCTGGTGCAGCGGCGTGGTCTCGCCGTTCGTGCGCACCGGCGCCCCCGCCGAGATCAGCAACCGCGCGATATCCGGATCCCGCGCCACCTCCAACGGCGTGTTCCCCGCCGCGTCGGTCACCGACAGCGCCGCCCCGCTCGCCAGCAACGCACGGACCGCATCCGTGTCGTTGCCGGCCACGGCGCTGTGCAAATCCACAGCGGTCACGTTAAGGCCGCCAGCGCCGCTGTGTCGATCAACCGTCCAGGGATCACACTCTAACAGTGCTAGAGGCGGGCCAGCCGTGCCGCCATTGTGAGCGGTTTCGCCAAGCCGAACGCCAGATCCGGCTGCCGGCGGCGGCTCGGAGGGCGACGCCGGCGAGCA
>CBIMJO010001423.1:0-3188 GCA_966244135.1 uncultured Actinocrispum sp.
CTGGTCGAACGCCCGGCACGCACCTCAGCCGCCGCCCGGCCGTTCACGACGGAGCGCCTGGAACATGCACGAACGGCCGGGGAGCTGGCGGTGGCGCATTCCCAGGCCGCGAACGAGGACTTCGCTCCCGCGGCGGCCGGCAACATCGCCGGTGTCACGGCGGCCACGCTGCGGGCGCTGTCCTTCCCGGACTTCGTGGCCGATCTGATCCGGGGATCGTTTAACGCGATCGTCAACAGCTCGATCCAGCAACTGGAGGCCTATGCGCGGCTTCTGGAGGATGTCAGCAAGACCGTCGACCAGTTCATGGCCGACAACATCACCGACAATCAGGCACGGGACTGGCTGGTGCAGGCGTACCCGCAGCACATAGCGCTCGCCGACGGGGAGCCGCGACTGATCGCCGCAACCGGAAGTCACGACGCGCCGCCGCCCGACTGGCGGGCGAGGCTCATGCTCAGCGAGGACGTACAGCCGGGGGACGGGGACTCGTACGAGGAGGTGCTGCTGCCCGCCGCGCGGCGAACGCTCGCGCAGAGCCGGCTCCAGACGCTCTCCACGCTGGTGTTGATGGGCATGAACCGGATCGTGGTGACCGGCGGCAAGATCCGGGCCGCCATGTCGTTCCATGTGGACACCACCGACCGGACAGCGCAGCAGCACGCCAGCGACTTCGACTTCCACACGGGCGCGTCCGGCAGCGTGGGGTTCGGACCGTGGGCGGTGTCGGCGTCGATGTCGGTCGGGTACGTGCGCTCGGATCGGTCGCAGTCGGACAGCCAGATGAATGTGGCGGCTGACCTCACCGGCGAGGTGGAGATCCACTTCCGGACGGACGCCGTGCCGATGGAGCGGTTCATCGATGGTGGCAAGGCCGAGGTGATCCGGAGTAACACGGCCGTACCCGAGTACAACGAGCCGCCGTGGGGTGAGAGCCCACCGGTCCGCTCGCCGGTGGCCCCGCGGCCGACGGCGCCTGAGATCGCCCCGCTGCGTAAGGGGAAGGAGACGGAGGCGCCACCGGTCCCGAAGATCCCCGACCCGAACTGGACCCCCGACGGCTCGAAAGCACCGTCGAAGCCCGCAGCACCGGCCGCAGGGGGAAAGCAGCCCGCAGCACTGCAACCGCCTGCAGGAACACAGCAGCCCGCCAGCACGCAACAACCAACAGTGGCGAGCCCGACGGAGACCAAGCCACCAACGACACAGCCCGCCGCACCCGGCCGTACCACCGCCACCAGCGGGGGGGTCGCGGCATGAGACAGACAACCGCCCGGCCAGTCCTGCCGGGACCATTCGCCACCCCGCCTCATCCGGCGGGCATCCGGGTAACCCAGGCTGTCGAGGATCTCGTCGTGCCGCAAGTACAGGCGTTACTGCGATCGAGCCCAGCCTATTACCGGATCGATGACGACGCCCGTCGGGACATGGAGCGCAACCTCACCAAAATCGCCGCCTACAGCGCGGCCCTGCTGCACGACGGGTTCGGCCAAGCCGAGCGGCTTGGGCAGACCCCAGTGCTGCGCCCTGACCCGCCGCCACCCACCCGCCGCCGGCGCTCGCCGTGGGCACGCTCGGCCGCCGACTCGTCCTTCGACAGCCGCGCGGTCGACCGGGTCGCCGACGTCACCGGCGATGTACTCGGCGCCATCGACTTTCCTCGGTTCGTCGCCGATCTGATCAAGGGCACCTTCAACGCCATCGTGGACGCGTCGATCCAGCAGATGGAGGCGTTCGGCGAACTGCTCGCCAACGTCGCCAAGACCGTCGACCAGTTCATGGCCGACAACATCACTGACAACCACGCCCGTGACTACCTCGCGTCTCGCTACCCAGGCCACATCGCCGTCGACGTCAGCGGCGAGGCCCCGGTGGCCCGGGCCCGGGATGGCGCGGCCGAGCTGCCCCAGCCGGACCTGCAGGGCGATCTCGGCGTCGGCTCAGACGTAACGATCGACGACCAGTCCGTCGAGGAGGTGCTGGTCCCGGCGGCGCGGCGGCAGCTCGCGGCCAGCCGTCACCAACTGCTCTCCACGATGGTGCTGATGGGGATCAACCGGATCGTCGTCACCAGCGGCCGTGTCCGGGCCAAGCTCGACTTCCACATCGACGCGTCCGACACCGGGCGCGCCGAGACCGCCAGCCAGTTCGACGCCAAGCACGAGAGCAGCGCCGCCGGCGGGCTGCTCGGCTTCCACGCCAACGCACGCACCAGCGTGGCTTACGTCCAGACGGCCAAGCAGGTCGCCAGCGACGAGATCAACGTCAACGTGGATCTTTCCGGCGAGCTAGACCTGCGGTTCGCGAGCCAGACCATCCCACTTGAGCGGTTCGCCGACAACGGCCTGGTCGCCCAGATCCAGGCCGGCACGCCGAATCCGGCCGGCAACCCGGTCGCCGCTCCGGCGGCGCGCGCCCCAGCACAGTAAACACCCGGCGCAACAGGAGACCTCGCCAAGGAGGCAGCGATGCCCACCAGTCAACCGATCGTCGTGCTCGACCCGGGCCACGGCGGGACCGCACCTATCGGTGCCTCCACCCCGGACCGGACCGTGGAGGGCCTCTCCGAGCGCGCTTTGAGCCTGGACCTGGCACGCCGAGTCCGCGCGCTGCTGGCGTCCGACTGCACGGTCATGCTCACCCGGGACAGCGATGCCAACGTGTCCCTGGACGGCCGGGCCGCGTTCGCCCGGCTTGTCGGGGCCGACTACTTCGTGTCACTGCACTTCAACGCGGCCGCGGACCCGGCATCGGATTCGATCGAGGCCTATGTCGCCCGGAACTCCAGCGAGGGCGACCGAGAGCTGGCCGCCGCGCTATACGACGCGGTCCGCGGCACGCTTGGCACGACTGGCGGCGGCGTGCTCGCGGCTGACCTCGGCGTGGTTGCCCGCGCCCGGCATCTGGATCGGACCCGGGTGGCCCTGCTGGAGGCGTGCGACCTGAGCAACCCGCGCCGGGCCAGCGAACTGCGCGCCCCCGGCGGCCTGGAGCGGCTGGCGCAGGCGGTCGCCACCGCCATCCTGGCCCGGTGCCGGGCCGAACGTACGAGCGCCGCACTCGACTGGGCGTTCCGTGCCGCGGCCAGTGCCGAGACGCCGCCGGCCACATCGGTGGCCACGTTGGCCACGGGTGCCGAGCCACCGGACGACGAATGACCCACCCCCTGAAGACGAGCCGCGCGTGAA
>CBIMJO010001424.1:0-3185 GCA_966244135.1 uncultured Actinocrispum sp.
TGCTCGACGCGCAGGACCTGCGGGACGTGCTGGTCATCGGCAACTCGGTCGGCGGGTGGATCGCCGCCGAGATGGCCCTGCGCGACACCCGGGGCCGGATCGGCCGGATCGCCCTGCTCAACGCGGTCGGTATCGCGGGCGAGATCACGAACCTGGCCGGGCTCGCCCCGGCCGAGGTCACCGCACTGGCGTTTCACAACCCCGCCCTGGCCTTCCGCCCCAGCGAGAACATCGCCGCCAACCAGCAGACCCTCGCCATTTACGCGGGCGCGCCCTACATGTGCGACCCGAAGCTGCGCCGGCGCCTCGCCCACGTCACCGTGCCGGCGCTGGTGCTCTGGGGCGAGTACGACGGCATCGCTTCCGTGGACTACGGCCGCGACTTCGCCAACGCCTTCCCCCAGGGCAGCTTCGAGATCATCCCGGACGCGGCCCACTTCCCCCACGTCGAACAGCTGGACCGCACCCTCAAAGCCCTCGCTCAACAGGCGCCCACAGGCTCGGCAGGTTGACCACGATCCCTTCCTGGCTGCTGCGGGCGATGATCACCACCGCGGGCTCGCCGGCCGGGTTCTCCTCGCGGTGCGGGACGTACGGCGGGACGAAGATGTAGTCGCCCGGCTCGGTCTCCAGCCGGATCTCCTGGTCGCCCTCGGCGAACACGAACACCGGGTGCCCGGACTTCACGAAGATCGCCGTCTCCGCCTCGCCGTGGTGGTGGTCGCCGGAGTTCGTCCCGGGGGCGACATGCGTCTCCCCCATCCAGATCTTCGAGGACCCGACCGTCTTGCCGGACAACGCTTCCAGTCGCGTCATCCCGGTCGTCTGGTTGGTGTCCCCGGTCAGCTCGCTGCCCCGGATGTGTCGCAACGGCTGGTGCCACTCGTCGGTCATGGCTCACATTGTCGCGCCCAGCCCGACCAGCTCGCTGCTCATCCGCCACAGGCGTTCCACCGACCGCCGGTCCAGCACGGCCGGGGCGGGCTGGGTCTCCTGCAGGCGCTCGTTGTAGTAGCCGCCGTTGACGACGTCCATCGTGCACATCCGGGCTATGGCCGCGGCACAGTCCCGCAGCGGCCTGCCCTCGGCGCAGTAGACATGTGACCCTGGCTGCACGCTCACCGCGGTCACCCCGGGCGGGCCGAACTCCGGCAGGGCGCTGGTGAACATCGTCAAGGCCAATTTGGACTGTGCGTACGCGGCGCTTTGGTTGTAGCGCTCGGCACGGCCGAGATCGAGCCAGTGGATGTTCGCACCTCTGTGCATTGTGGACGAAACGTTGACAATCCGGGCGCGGTGACTCAGCCGTTCCTCGAGCATCGCGGTGAGCAGGTAATGCGCGAGGTAGTTGACCTGAAACGTCGCCTCGTGGCCGTCTTCGGTCAGCACCCGCAGGTTCTCCCCTGCCGTGCAGGCGTTGTTGACCAGCACATCGATGCGGGGATGTTCGTCGGCGATCAGCTTGGCCATGGTCGCGACCTCGGTCAGGCTCGTGAAATCCGCCACCGCCAGTCGCAACCGCCCTGGATCGACACCCTCCGCGACGAGCCGGGCCAGCGTCTGCTCGCCCCGCCGCTCCGATCGGGCGTGCACGATCACGGTCCGTCCGCCCACCGCCATCAGCCGCGCGGTCTCGTACCCAACACCTTCAGTGGCACCAGTAACCAGCACCGTTAGACCAGACACGTCATTCACTGTGCGTCCCACGCTACTTAACCTCGGACCGGCCGGGCGTGATCTTGATGGCCCGGCGCCCAACATTGACGTTTTGTTTACTGGGTGGCCGAAGCGAGTCTCGCCTGGATCTTCCTCAGATGATCACGGAGTTCGGGTGGTGACTGGACTTCGAAGGGCACGTCCAGCAGGAGCAACCGGATGGCCGTCCACTCGGGAGTGTCGGCGGCCAAGTCCACACGGGACGTTTCGTCGTCGATGGGAGTGATATCCCCAACGGCGCCAAGGCGACGGGTGGCTTCGGCCGCCGAGAGGCGGAGAGTGACGACCGCGCGATAGGTCGGCGCGGACGAGAACATCGAGTCGCGGACGTAGGAAGCGGCGTCGTCCGCCGGAAGTGCGCGCGGCACGATGCGGGCGCCGGTCGCGACCGGTGAAGTGATCCGGTCGACGCGATAGGTCCGCCAGTCGGCCCGGTCGTTGTCGAACCCGACCAGATACCAGCGACGGCCTTGGGCGACAAGGCGATGCGGATCCACGTGCCGCCGGGACGCCTCCCCCGAGTGGCTCGCGTAGGAGAACCGGACCCGCTCGCGGTTGGCCACCGCCGCGCCGAGCAGCGTCAGGTGATCGGGATCGACCGGGACGACCGCATGACCGGACAAAGCGGGCGGCAGAACCAGTGCGTCGGTCGATCCGCTGAGCGTGCCGACGCGGTAGCGCAGCCGGGACGGTAGAACCTGCTCCAGTTTGGTCAACGCACGCACAGACGCTTCCTCGATCCCGGCGATCGCCTGCCCGGCCGCCGCGCGCAGCCCGACCGCGATGGCCACCGCTTCGTCGTCTTCGAGCAGGAGTGGCGGCATCGCGGCACCCGCGACGAGGCGGTAGCCGCCGGTGGCGCCCATCGTGGCCTCGACCGGGTAGCCGAGCTCGCGCAACCGGTCGATGTCCCGCCGGACCGTGCGCGGGCTGACCTCCAGGCGCTCGGCCAGTTCACTGCCCGGCCACTCGCGTGGGGTCTGCAAGAGGGACAGCAGTCTGAGCAGGCGCGTCATGGTTCGAAGAATGCCAGAGAACTAGGACCTGATCCGACCTACATGGCTCCTACCTTGGTCTCACCAACGGCGAAGGAGCTGGACATGAACCCGATCCCCGACGGCTACCACGCGGTGACCCCGTGGATCATCGGCCACGACACTGCCGGGCTGATGGACTTCCTCGCCGCCGCGTTCGACGCCGAGGACCTCGGCGGCCGCGTGGTCGACGAACACGGTCGCATCGGGCACGCCGAGATGCGCATCGGCGACTCCATCGTGATGATGTTCGACAAACCCGACAAACCCGACTGGCCCCGCACCCCCGCCTTCCTGCGGCTGTACGTCCCTGACGTGCACCAGTCCGTGAAGAAGGCCGTGGCCGCGGGAGCCACCATCGTCACCGAGCCAACCCACCTGTTCTGGGGCGACCTCGTCGCGCGCTTTCCGATCGTCTCGCTGGAGGATCCGCTC
>CBIMJO010001425.1:0-3182 GCA_966244135.1 uncultured Actinocrispum sp.
GTCGAACAGGATCACGGCGGTGTCCTGCGGCAGCGAACGGGCCAGCAGGTTCAGCGAATCGGTGGTGTTGCGGGTGAACACCACGGCGTCGCGGCTGCGCGCACCCACGAACGACCGCAGCACATCGCGCGCCTTCTCGTAAACCCGCGTCGAGACCTGGGAAGCGAAGCCCGCGCCGCGGTGAACGCTTGCGTACCAAGGCAACAGCTCGTCCACCGCGTCCTGCACGCTGATCAGCGCCGGGGCACTGGCCGCGTGGTCGAGGTTCGCGTACTGGATCTGTCCGCCGGTGGCCAGCGGGACGTTCAGCCCCGCACCGACGACGGCGGGCACGGCCACGGTGGTGCGCTGGCTGGGCAGAGCGAGAGTCATTTCGTCCTCCGGGTCCGGGACCCGCCTGACGAGGGTCCGCGCTTGCCCGGCCACGGTGTGTGGCGGGCCTGGTCCTCACCCGGGGCACCCCACCGCGGTAGGAGGGTTGCCGGCCAGCAAGCCGGGGCTACGCGCTGGCACTCATGACCTTCGCAGCCGAGAGTAGCGGAAGACGCGGCGGTTGAGAAGTCAGTTCCCCTGCTCGCCCCGCCACCGCGCGTACCGCCCGGCGCGGTCCACGGCCCGGATCCGGCGCTCGGTGGCGACCCGCGCTTCCTGTGTCGCCACGATCAAAAGCTGGTCCCGCTCCTCCAGCCGGGTGGTCGGCTGCGGCGTGAACGCCCCGCCGTTGCGAGTGACGAGGCTCACGGTCGCGCCCGGCGGCAGCCGCAGCTCGGTCAGGTACACGCCATGTAACCGGGACCCGGCCGGGATCCTGACCTGCAGCAGCTCCGCGCCCAGCTCGTCCAGCGGCGCCGCGTCCACCTGCATCTCCTGCGACTCCGCACCCTTGGTCAGCCCGAGGAGCCTGGCCAGCAGCGACAATGTGCTGCCCTGCACCAGAGTCAGCACGATCACGAGCACGAACACCGCGTCGACCAGCTGCCGGGCGCCCGGAACCCCTTGGCTGATCGGGATCATCGCCAGCACGATCGGCACGGCACCGCGCAAACCCGCCCAGGACAAGAACAGTTGTTCACGCCAGGGCACGCGGAACGGCAGAACCGAGAGCAGCACGGACAACGGGCGCGCGACCAGGGTCAGCACGGCGCCCGCGACGAGCCCGGGAATGACGGCGGACAGCAACCGCGACGGCGAGGCGAACAGGCCGAGTAAGACGAACAACCCGATCTGGGAAAGCCAGCCCAAGCCCTCGGCGAAGGAAAGCGTGTCCGACCGGTGCGGCAGCCGGGAATTGCCGAGCACCAGACCGGCGACATAAGTCGCGAGCAACCCGGACGCATGCGCGAATTGCCCGCCGGCGAAAGCGAAAACACACACAGCGACGGTGGCGAGCGGGTACAGACCTGTTGCGGGCAAAGCCACATGGCGCAACGCCACCGCGCCCAACCAGCCCAGCGCGAGCCCGATCACCGCGCCCGCAAGCAACTCGTAGACCACGAGCGCGGGAACCGACCAGTCCATCGTCGTCGCCGTGGACAACAACACGACCGCGATGTACGAGGGCGCGTCGTTGAGACCCGACTCCAGCTCCAGCGAACCGACCAAGCGCTTGCTCACACCCAGCCCGCGCAGCACCGAGAACACCGCGGCGGCGTCGGTCGAGGCGAGCACCGAGCCCCACAGCGCGGCCATCTTCCAGTCCAGCCCGAGGATGAAATGCAAACCCGCCGCAGTCACACCGATACTGAGCGCAACAGCCACAGTGGACAGTGCGATGCCGATCCCGATCGACGGCCGCACATCGGACCACCGGGTGGTCAGGCCGCCCTCGGTCAGGATGAGCACCAGGGCGGCCAGACCGAGCGCCTGCGTGAGCTGGGCGTCGTCGAACCGGATGCCGAACCCGACCTCCCCCAGCACGACGCCGATCCCCAGGTAGAGCAGCAGCGAAGGCAGGCCCAAGCGGACCGAGACCCGGACCGCGAGGACGGCCACGAGCACGACGACAGCCCCGATCCCCAGGGCGAGAGTCAGCCCGTTCACCCGGGCATTGTCTCATCTGTCCTAATTGCTCACGAAATTGATTCGCGGACAGCGGATTTCCGTTACGACGCCGATTCCCCGGTGAGCAACCGGCTGAGCCGTTCGGCCGCATCGCCGGGCGCCGGGTCGAGCTCGATGATCTTGTCCCGGCCGCGGGCACCCGCCACAACGGACACATCCGCGCGCCGCACCCCGAACGCCTTGGCCAGCACCGCCCGCACCGCCTCGTTGGCCTTCCCCTCCACCGCGGGCGCGGCCACCGCGATCACGAGAGCGTTCTCACCCCAGCACCCGCCGACATGATCCTTGCGAGCCCCGGGTTTCACCCGCACCGCGAACCGAAACGCCACCAGCCCAGTTTGGCATTGACAGCACAGTGTGGCATTGGCGGCACGCGGCGCCGCCAATGCCACGTCAGGCCCTATCCGAGCGCGACCGTGACGATCGCGCGGATCTGGGCCACGATGTCGGTGCGGTTCTGCTCGAACACCGGGTCGGTGAGCTGGCTGGTGTTGCCGGGGCCGAATTCCAGAACAGGTGTGTGCACGTGCCCGGCGGCCAGCGTGGGCCGCACGGCGTCACGCAGCAGGGTCGCCCGGTAGGCGATCTCGTTCGACAGGTACGAACCCCCACCGCCCGCGCGGGCGACCGAGCCGGGGGTCGGGCCGTTCGGGGAGACCACGGGCACGGTCTCGCCGGGCCGGATCTCGGTCACGCTGGTGTTGTCGAACACCGGGAACCGGCCGGTCGGGGCGGCCACGATCTTCGCGTACGGCAACGTGGTCGGCACGAACTCCGGCTGCGGGGTCACGGTCGGCACGTCCGGCGGGATCGGGATGGTGGTCGCCCGGGACAGGTTGTCGTTGTCCGGGCCGGTGTGCCAGCGGCCGTTGAACCGTTCCACGTCGATCCGGCCGACGCGCCCCTGGGACACCGTGGTCAGCAGGTCCAGGCGGGGCAGCTGGGCGAGGAACGTGTGCTCGACCATGCCCTGCTCGAACGGCTCCCACAGCACCGGGAACATCGCCGTCTCCACCCGCGCGGGCCCGGACGGCGTCTGCAGGGTGACGCCGTCGAGCGCCAGGGCGTTGGCGACCTGGTGGGTGTGGTTCAGGTCGTGGACGACCCAGGCGGCGACGAGG
>CBIMJO010001426.1:0-3179 GCA_966244135.1 uncultured Actinocrispum sp.
GTTCCGGGGTATGGCTCAGGGCGTGAATGCCGCGCGGGTGGCGGGTTCGCGGGAACCGAGACCGTCGCGGAACTGTTCGATCTCGTTCACCGGATCGTGCACTACTTCCCGGGCGTGGATCCGGGCGAGCTCAGGTTCGTCCTGGTCCACCCGGGCGAGCGGATCCTTCCCGAGATGCCCGGCACCCTGGCGGCGTACGCCTTGCAGCGACTGAAGTCACGGGGAATCGAGTGTCTGCTGGGTGTCCGCGTGTCCGAGGCAACCCCGAGGGAGGTCCGATTGGACAACGGGGACCTGATCCATACCAGTACTTTCGTGTGGACAGCGGGAAACCGCCCCAGCCCGGTGGCCGGTGAGAAGGCTGTCGAAACGGATGCCGGATTGAGCGCCGTGGGGCTGGACAACGTGTGGGCGGTCGGTGACTGCGCCAGGATCCCGGCCCCGGACGGCACGTACTACCCGCCCACGGCCCAGCATGCGCTCCGGCAAGGCACTGTGGTCGCCGACAACATCGTCGCGGTCCTCAAAGGACATCAGCCGCGTGATTTCCGGTTCCGCACCGTAGGGCTGCTGGTCGCGCTCGGCCATCGGACCGCGGCGGCGGACATCCGGGGCCGTCAGTTCTCCGGGCTCGCGGCCTGGCTGCTGTGGCGTGCCGTTTATCTGGCGAAGCTGCCGGGGATGGACAAGCGGATCAGGGTGCTGTTCGACTGGGCCCTGGACCTGGTGTTCCCGCGTGACATCGTGGTGACCGGCCGGGATGAGGTGTCCCGGTGAAGGGCCTGTCCGACGGCGCGATCGCCGGTGCCGCCGGTGGCCTGGTGTTCGGGGCGTCGATGGCGGCCTACGGGATGCTGCCGACAGTGGCCTCGATCGTGCGGACCGATTCGGCCGTCGTGGGCTTCGCCGTGCACATGCTGTTCGCGGTGATCATCGGTGGCGGGTTCGGGATGATCGTGGCCGCACGGCGTGAGATCGTGGTGTGGGGGTTGCTGTACGGGGCGTTCTGGTGGTTTCTCGGACCGCTGACGCTCCTGCCGCTGTTCCTCGGCCATCCGGTGACGTGGGATCTGCCCAGCGCGCAGGGCTTGGTGCCCAGCCTGATCGGGCATCTCTGCTACGGCCTCACGGTCGCGGTGACCATCAAGCTGCTGCGGGGCGAAGTACCGGATTCCCGGCCGCCTACGGCTGTGCTGATCCGCGGCGGCGTCGCTGGTGGGATCGCGGGCCTGCTGAGCCTGCTGCCGAACGGGTTCCTGATCGGGGTCGCCGCGGGTGTGCTGTACCCAGTGGTGTTCCGCGAACGGGAGAGCACCGGCGCGGCACTGGTTCGCGGGACCGTCTATGGCGTGCTCTGGTGGGTGTTCTTCACCCTCACAGCAGAGCCGTTGCTGATGGACCTGAAGCTCGGCTGGATCCGGCCGCCGGTCGACCAGCTACCGGGTTATGTCCTGCTGGGTGCTCTGACAGCGGTCTGTTACACCGGGCTGGGTTCGCTGTCGCGTGTGCTGTTCGTCGACGACGTCAGGATGTTTCCCGTGGAGTCGCCGGGATCCAGGGGTGTGCGAGCGCTCGGATACGGCGTGGTCGCCGGTCTGGCGGGCGGTGCTGTTTTCACGGCGGTGATGGTGGTCGTGGGGGTGCTGCCGACGGTCGCGCTCATGGTGGGTTCACACAATCCGATCGTCGGGCTGGTCGTGCATCTGGTCATCTCGCAGATCATCGGGGTGACCTACGCGGTGCTGTTCCGCCGGCAGAGCTACGACCTGATCTCCGGTATGGGCTGGGGCATGTGCTACGGGTTCTTCTGGTGGGTGCTGGGAAACCTCACCCTGCTCCCTGTTCTCACCGATCGTCCGGTGGACTGGAGCCCGGCCGCACTGGTCGCCGGATTCCCCTCCCTCGCCGGGCATCTGGCCTACGGAGCCGCACTCGGCATCGTTTACCACCTGTTGGAAGCGCGGGCCAACCCCTGGTGGCAGACCAGGAACGCGGCCGAACAGGCCAGAGTGGACATCCGCCTGAAACACACCCTCGGCTCGGCGCCGGCATTGTGGACACTGACTGTGCTGATCGCCGTTGTCATCCCGGTTCTTGTCCCACAGTGATACTTGGGTGAGACTTCACAGCTCGGGAACCCCGGTGTTGCGGGAGTTGAGTTCACCCGCACAGTGCGCTGATCGCCTTTCGTTGCGGCGGGTCAGTGCCGTCAGGGAATGGTTTTACCTCGGAGCCCGGTGACCTCGACGCCATCGGTGAGGGCGCGTGGTGCCTGGTGGAGGGGGATCTTCGCGCCGATGATGGGCCGGATCGTGCCTGCGGTGACGAGCCTGGTGAGTTCGGCGAGTCGTTCGGGTTTGCGATCGAGCCGGTAGTTCACGGTGTGGATGCGCGGCAGGGCAAGGAGTTGCTCGCTGAAGCCGAAAGCGGTCGACAACAGCGTGCCGCCGTTCTTTACTCGACGCGGCGGCTCGCCGCGCGGTGCGAGCCTCGGCACCGCATCGCCGCCTGCTCCTCGCGGTCAAGGCGGACAACGACGGGGGCCTGCTGGAGTACATCCTTGCCGCGGTGGCCGCCGAGCCGGTCGCCGTGCACCTGCGGGAGCACACCCGGCTGCTGCGCACTGGCGAGGCCGACGCCGCGCTCATGTTCGAGCCCTACGATCCAGCTGGCATCGATGTCGATGTCGTCGCGGTCGAGCCAAGGGTGGCAGCACTGTCCGCCGACCATCCCCTCGCCAGGGCCTCCCGCTACGGCTCGCCGATCTCGGCATCGCCTCTGGGGACGTCAGTGAACGGGCGGAGCGCGACATCGGCGAGCAAGGTGCACACGATCTGGCGCAGTTGCTCGCGCTCGTCGGTCTCGGAACGAAAATGACCGTGCTACCGAGATCGGTCGCCGCCAGATATCCCCGGCAGGCCGTGGCCTACGTCCCCATCGAGGACTGCCCTCCTGCCGCGCTGGTCATCGCCTGGCCGGAACGATCCCGCAGCCGGGGTGTGGCCGCGCTGGTGCGCGCCGCGGCCGCAGTCGCCGAATCGCGCGGTATGAGTGCGGTCGTCGAAGCGTCGCGGTGACGGCTGAAACTGCGCGATGCCGCGTCGGCTCTGCATGTTCCGCTGCCGCTTGCATGCGGCACCATTCGACGCTACTTCTTCTTGCCCTTGCCAGAGTGGGCG
>CBIMJO010001427.1:0-3173 GCA_966244135.1 uncultured Actinocrispum sp.
GTTCCAGCGAGTCGTCAAGGGCGGGGAAGATGCGGGCGTTGTCCGGGAGCAACGGCCGCAGCGTGGCCGGGTGCCCGACCCACGCGACCTCGTGGCCACGCCGTTCCAGCTCGCCGCCCACCGCCACGACCGGGTTGACGTGCCCGGTCAGCGGCGGGACGACGAACAGGAACCGGGTCATCGCAACCACGCCAGGATGGTGGTCAGCAACTCGTCCGTGGCCTCACGCAGAACCGTGTGTCCCAGCCCGGGTACCACGTGTATCGTGCAGTCCGGCACATGTGCGGCCAGATGTGTCGCCGCGTCAATGAGTTCCGACTCCCCGCCGAACACACCCAGTACCGGGCAGGCGATCTGTTCGAGGTCCGCCTCGGACAACAGCGACCCGGCGACCAGGTCATCGATCAGCGAGGTGCCGTTGAGCAACGCGTTGGCGTTCCCGGCGAGCTTCGCGACCTTGCGCTGTCCCAACGCCTTCAGCTGGTCCTGTGTCCGGTCGAACTCCAGGCCGAGCGCTGCCACGCTGAGCGTGTTCACGATGTCCTCGACCCACAGCTCACCCGGTGCGCCCGAGCAGGCGGCCTCCACGACCACAACACCGGCCACCCGATGGGAGGCCTTCAACGCCGTGTGCATGGCCACGATCCCGCCGTAGCTGTTTCCCAGCACGTACACGGGTTGCTGGATGTCGAGCTCGTCCAAAATGGCCAGCAGGTCCAGCGCACTGTCTTGCGGCGAGTACCCGGTGGGCGGCCGCGCGGACAACCCGTGCCCGCGGAGGTCGAAAAGGACCGTCCGAACACCTTGTTTCGCCAGCGGTGCGGCCAATGTGTAGTAGAAGCTCGACAGGTTGTCCATCACCAGCCCGTGGGCGAAAACCAGCACTGGCCCGTCTTCCGGACCTAGTTGCTGGACATGGAACCGCAGTCCGCGGGCCTGGATGTCCATGGTCAGGAGCTCACGGCCGGCTGGTGCGACTCGATGTGGTCCACCAACTGGCCGACGGTCATCGCCATGATCTCGTCGATGTCCATGTCGCCAAGGAAGGCCACCAGGTCGACCCGGTCGCCGTAGCGCTCGCGCAGCTTGTCGGCGAGGGCCACGAACTCGATGCTCTCCAGGCCGAGGTCGTCGCTGAACGTGGTGTCCGGTGTGACGGTCATGTCCAGCAGCACATCGGCGCCGACGACCTCCTCGATCATCCGGACAACCACATCCAGCACGTCTATGTCAGACACTCTGTCCTCCGAAATCGACTACATAGGACGTTCCCTGCTCGGTGCGCACGCCCGTGACGCCGATCGCGACCGTGTCCTCGCCCGCGATCGCCACCGCGCACCCGCCCGCGGAGGGCTTGGCCGGATCGACACAGTGCGCGAACGACACCGCGGGGGTCGCGAACGCACCCCGCACCCGCACACCGTCCCGATCGTCCACAACGGTCAGTTCCGCCGGGAAGATCGGGCCCGCTCCCCGGCTCCACAACCAGCGCCGGACCGCGTCCTTGACTGCGACCCGGCCGACCAGCCACTGCCGCTGGGCCCGCAGGTCCAGCTTGCTGTAACTGTCCCGTTCGGACGCTGTCAGGTACCGGCGCATCATCAGTTCCCGTGTCGCGCTGTCGGCCCACTTCTCGGTCACCAGCACCCAGCCGTCCGGGTGCGGCTCGCCGAGCGTGGTGCGGTCCGGCCGCAGCTTCACCTGCCAGATCCGGTCATCCGTGGTGAACCGGCGCGTGGTCCAGCCCTCGATCCGGCACCACACCCGGCCGTCCGCCGTCCGTAGCTCGGCGTCGGCCCGCATCCGGTCCGCAGTGATCTCGGTGATCCATGCCGTGCAACGGACTTCCTCGCCGACACCGGGAGTCGGCCCGTAGTAACGGATCGCGTCGATGCCGGTCGGCAGAACGGTCTGGTCCACATCCTTGCTGACTTGCATCCAGTGCCCGATCACCTGACCGGCGTTGTCCAGCAACGCACCCGACGCGGGCAACACGACCAGCGTTCCGGTGATCCCGTTGTCCGCCAACGTCTCCAGCTCGGTCACACCGGCGAATCGAGGCCCGTGGAACATCCAGCCTTCGCTGTACAGCTGATCGGCCCGGACCGGCGCAGGCCTCGTTCCCACCAGCGGCCGTTCTTCGCGTTCCCCTGGATGCGGATACGAGTTCGCCAGAACGACAACGCCTTCGGCGTAGTCGCCGACGCGAACGCGGACCCGATCGCTTTCCCGCCGGACGGTGATCTTGGCATGCGCGGCCGGTTCGACCGAGAGCCACCGCATGGCCCGCACGGACTCGACAGCGGACACGATCGCTGTCGGCGCGACCGTGCGGGCGGCGTCGATGATCACCTCGACGAGGCCGGTGATCGGCACGGTCGGGAACCCGTCGGACAGCTCCAGCCAGCCCTCCGGCTGCGGGAAGATGGCGTGGTCGACCAGCTCGGGCATGGTCCGCAGGGAGAACTCCCGGGTGAACTCCTTGGCCTGCGGCACAACCGGCGCCGACAACGCCTCGACGACCTGTCGTGCGGCCGAGTTCGTCTCGGCCAGGACCGCGTTCAATGCCGCACTCAACGGCGAGTCGGCCTGCACCGGCGCGGGTGCGATGGGGTCCAGCTTGATCTTCGGCAAGCCCAGTGACAGCCGCTTCCCGGCCGAGCCCCGGTTCATCCCGAACGCCCACAGCGCCGCCGCCACCCGGTCCGGCTCGCCACTGACCGTCAGATGTGGACCGTCCAAGGTGTCCTCGACGAACCCGGTCAGGCTGCCCGGCCCGACCTGGACGAACGCCCGGATCCCGCTGTCGTGCATGCGTTGGATCACCGGCCGGAACCGGACCGGCTCGACCAGGTGGCGCAACACGAGATCACGGATCCCGGCCGCGTCGCTGGGCATGGGCCGCAGCGAGGTCGCCGACCAGATCGGGATCTTCGGCGCGTGCACCGGCAGGCTGTTGACCGTATCCCTTGCCGCGTCAAGAAAGGGCGCGAGCGCGGGGGTGTGGAAGCCGGTCCGGAACGGCATGATCTGCGCGAGCACACCCTGGGCCTTGAGCCGGTCCACCACGACCTGCAGCTTCTCGGCCGGACCACAGATCACGGACTGATGCGGACAGTTGTCGTGACTCACCACGACCCCGTCCACCAATGCCTCAGCAGCCGTGTCCGCGG
>CBIMJO010001428.1:0-3169 GCA_966244135.1 uncultured Actinocrispum sp.
GCTGGCCATGGACGGCAACACCGCCGTCTACCTGCAGTACGCGAACACCCGGATCCTCTCGATCCTGCGCAAGGCCACCGCCGAGCCCGGCGAGATCACGCTGACCGAGCCGGCCGAGCGCGCGCTCGCGTTGCGGCTGGCCCAGTTCCCGGCCGCCGTGCAGACCGCCATCGAGCTGTACGCGCCGCACAAGCTCACGACGTACCTGTACGACCTGGCCACCTCGCTGAGCTCGTTCTACGAGAACTGCCCGGTGCTCAAGGCCGAACCGCCCGTGCAGGCCTCGCGGCTGGCGCTGATCACCCTGGTCTCGCGGGTTCTGACGCTCGGCCTCGACCTGCTCGGCATCAAGGCACCGAACCGGCTGTGACAATCGTCAACTGAGGGTTATCACCCAGTTGACGTAGTGGCCTGGGTGCGATACATGTTTAAACATGCCTGAACAGGTGCGGCAGCGAGCCCTGGGCGCGTTCTACGGCCTCGCGCTCGGTGACGCCCTGGGGATGCCCACTCAGGCGATGTCGCGTGACCAGATCGCCCAGCGCTACGGCCGGGTGAGCACGCTGCTGGACGCGGCCGACGACCAGCCGATCGCGCCGGGCATGCCGGCCGGGTCGGTGACCGACGACACCGAGCAGGCCGTCCTGCTCGCCCGGTTGTTCGTCGAGGGTGATGGCCGGATCGACCCGCACGCGTTCGCCGGGGCGTTGCGCGCGTGGGAGGCGGACATGATCCGGCGCGGGTCGCTGGACCTGCTCGGGCCGTCCACCAAGCGCGCGCTCGACCAGCTCGCCGCGGGCGCCGACCCCGGCGAGGCGGGCAGCACCGGCGACACCAACGGCGCGGCGATGCGGGTGACCCCGATCGGCATCGCGGTCCGGCCCGGCGCGGCCCTCGTCGAGGCGGTCGTCCAGGCCAGCCAGGTCACGCACAACACCAGTCTGGGGATCGCGGCCGCCTCCGCCATCGCGGCCGCGGTCTCCACCAGCATCGACGGCGCCTCCCTGACCGTCGCGCTGGACGAGGCCGAGCGCGCCGCCGAAGCCGGCGCGCGGCACGGCCATTGGGTGCCCGGCGGGGAGATCTCGCCCCGGATCCGCTGGGCCCGCCAGTGGGTGCGCGGCATGGACGCCGCGACCCTGGCCGACGCGATCGCCGAGGTCATCGGCACCTCGGTAGCCGCACAGGAGTCCGTGGTCGCGGCGATCGCGTTGGCCGAATGCCTCGGTGACTCCCCGATGGACGCGCTCACCCTGGCCGCCGGGATCGGCGGTGACACCGACACCGTCGCGGCTATGTGCGGGGCCATCCTGGGCGCACAGTACGGAGTCGAAGGATTGCCCGCTGAACTGGTCGATACAGTGAGACGGGTGAACGGACTTGATCTTGAAGCGCTGGTCGACGACCTGCTGAAGCTGCGATGAACGGGCGGCTCGTGCACACCGGCCAGGTGGTGATCGACCTGGTCATGCGGGTCGAGGCGATGCCCCCGGTCGGCGGCGACGTCCTGGCGTCGGACTTCCAGCAGTTCGTCGGCGGCGGGTTCAACGTGATGGCCGCGGCCGCGCGGTCTGGCGCCGACGTCGTCTACGCGGGCAGCCACGGCACCGGCCGGTTCGACCCGGGCGTCCGCGAGACCATGGCCGCCGAGGGCATCGTCCTGGCGCACAAGGCCACCGCCGAGGACACCGGGGTCTGCTTCGTGATCCTGGACGCGTCCGGCGAGAGAACGTTCATCACCAGTCCCGGCGCCGAGGGCGTGGTCCGGCCGGTGCCGTTGCAGCCCAGCGACATCCTCTACGTCACCGGCTACAGCCTGACGCACGAGGTCAACCGGAACGCGCTGATCGAATGGCTGCCGCAGGTCGGCGACGCCCGGGTGCTGCTGGACCCGAGCCCGCTGGCCGCCGACGTCCCGCCGGACGTCTGGCGCGCACTCGCCCCGCACGTGGACATCCTGAGCTGCAACGTGACCGAGGCCAAGGCACTGTCCGAAGTGGACTTCCCGATCCGGGTGCTGCGCGACGGCCCCAAGGGCTGCGTGCTCATCCGTGACGGCGTCGAGCTGCGCGTCCCCGGGTTCCCGGTGCACCCGGTGGACACCAACGGCGCCGGGGACACCCACTGCGGGGTGCTGGCCGCGGAACTGTTGCTGGGCAACACCTTGGAGACCGCCGCGCTGCGCGCCAACGCGGCCGCGTCGATCTCGGTGACCCGGTTCGGCCCGGCCACCGCGCCCACCTGGTCCGAGGTGAACGAGCTCGTTCAGAGCAGGTAGCCGAGCTGGAACTCCTTGTTGTAGCCCTCGCAGTCGGCGTGGATCGAGTCGAAGTGGCCGCCGGAGTAGGTGCAGCGGTAGATCGGGTGCGATCCCACCCCGGCCGGGGCCGCGGTGAAGATGAAGCCCAGCGTGCCGAGCACCTTGTGCCCCTCGCACTTGCCGTCCACCGAGGTGAAGTGGTCGTCGCTGGTGTTCACCTGGCAGGCGAACAGCTTGCGGGTGCCGTTCTCCGATGCGGCGACCAGCGACCCGATCGGGAACTCCTTGGTGTAGCCGGCCGGCGCCGGGACCCCGGCGGTCGCGCTCATGTGCGGTCCCTTGGCGTTCACGAACCGGGTCAGCGTGACGAGGGTGCGCGGCGGAGGAGGCGGCGACGCGGGCTGGCTCGGCTGCCCGGGCGTGGCCGGCTGGCCGGAAGACGGGGCCTGGCCGGCGGACTTGGTGACCGTGACAGTCCCTGGAGCGGACACAGTGGACGATGTCGCCGGCGGCGCGGAAACGCTTGCGGACACTGAGGAAGTCGTGCTGGTCGGGGTCTCGGCGACGGCGACCACAGTGGACGATCCGGGCGCCGGGCCTGCCTCGCCGGACGACGAGGTCGGCGTGACCAGGAAGACGGTGACCAGCGCGGCCACCACGAGCCCGGACGCCCCGGCTAACAACAGGACCCGTTTGTTCGCGGGCTTCTTCTTCGGTTCCAACTCGTCGGACCCGGCCCAGTGCACCGGCGCGGGCGCGGCCAGCGGCGGTTGCTCCTCGGCGAACCCGTCCTGCCACGGCTCGCGCGGCATCGTGGTGCGCCGCACCGCCTGCACGCGGACCGTCGGCGGCTCCACGACCTGCGTCGCGTCACCGAAGTCCTGACCCGACGACAGCTCGAACACGATG
>CBIMJO010001429.1:0-3167 GCA_966244135.1 uncultured Actinocrispum sp.
CGGGTAGTTCCGGCACGGCACGTCCCGGAACGCCAAAACACGGCCCGCCAGGGGCCGTGCCGGTGTACGAGGATAACACGATCCGTAGTGATCATGCACCCGAAATGTCCGATTTGTCGCCAATTGGCTTAGGTTTCACTCCGTTGGCGGTGCCCCCGTCAGATAGGCCGGCACCTGGTAGGAGCAGCCGAAAACGTCGGCCGTAACCGGTTCCCCGGAACTGCGGATCACCGTCGTCACCGTGGTGGAGCTCCCACCTGGTGGGACGAGGACCTCCTTGCGGCCGCCCTCGGAGCCGTCGATGACCCGGGCCCGCACCACGCACACCGCCGCGCGTGACGGAGAGTCACGAATCACATCGAAGGTGATCTTGATCGAGGAGGCGTCCACCACGCTGTACCCGGTCCGCTGCGCGTCGATGGGCGTGCTGCCCAGGTTCACGTACCCCACGTACGCGATCCCCGTCCCCAGCAGCAGGCCGGCCCCGGCGAGCACCCACCTGCGCACTCGGCCGGCCGGACGTGCCCGGGCCGAGCCGTACCGGCCCTCCGGCAGCTCACGCCCGGCGACGCTGGGGCGGGTCTCCGCTCTCAACCAGTCTCCCGATACCAATATTGTCGGTCCGACAGGGAACAATGTGGCTCGCGTACTTGCTGAGTATGAGCGGGGTCGTACGGCGCCGAAACTCGGGGGTGCGCCGAACCACAAAGGCTGAGGAGTCTGATGGCGGAGAAGCTGCGGCTGATGGCGGTGCACGCGCACCCCGACGACGAGTCGAGCAAGGGTGCCGCGACCATGGCCAAGTACGTCGCGGAGGGCCACGAGGTCATGGTGGTGACCCTGACCGGTGGCGAGCGCGGCAGCATCCTCAACCCGGCCATGGACCGGCCGGAGGTGCTGGAGAACATGTCCGAGCTGCGCCGCGAGGAGATGGCCAAGGCCGCCAAGATCCTCGGCGTGCAGCACCACTGGCTCGGCTACGTCGACTCCGGCCTGCCCGAGGGCGACCCGCTGCCGCCGCTGCCGGAGGGCTGCTTCGCGCTCGTCCCGACCGAGGAGGCGGCCGGCCGGCTGGTCGCGGTCGTCCGTGAGTTCCGCCCGCACGTCATCGTCACCTACGACGAGAACGGCGGCTATCCGCACCCGGACCACATCAAGTGCCACGAGGTGTCCGTGGCGGCATTCGAGGCCGCCGGCGATCCCGAGCGCTACCCGGAGGCCGGCGAGCCCTGGACCCCGCTGAAGCTGTACTACTCGCACGGCTTCTCCCGCGTCCGGATGAAGGCCATGCACGACGCCATGGAGGCGCGCGGCATGGAGTCGCCGTACAAGGAGTGGCTGGCCAAGTGGGACCCGGACAAGGGCGATGTCGCCGACCGGGTGACCTCGCGGATCGAGTGCGGCGAGTACTTCCACGTCCGCGACGACGCCCTGCGCGCGCACGCCACCCAGATCGATCCCAACAGCCGCTGGTTCGTCATACCCTTGGAGCTGCAGCGAGAGGTGTGGCCGTTCGAGGAGTACGAACTGGCCCGCTCGCTGGTGGACACCACACTGCCGGAGGACGACCTGTTCGCCGGCATCACCGAGAAGGTGAACGCATGACACCCTCACGTGTCACATCCGGGGAGGCGGAACCTGCATGACCTTCGAGCACACGGTCGCGATGGTGGCGGTCGCACAGCCGCCGCCCAAGCCGGACGACCCGGGCGGCCGCGGCGAGGATTTCGGCAAGTCCTCGCCAGTTGGATTGCTTGTGTTGCTTGTGTTTCTGGTCGCGGTGGCATTCTTGGCCCGGTCCATGACCAAGCACCTCAAGCGGGTTCCAGCCAGCTTCGACCCGCCTGAGCAGGACAAAGCCGAAGACAAGAGCGAAGAGCAGAAGAACGGCTCCTGACGAGACCGGTTCGTTATGAACCGTTGCGGTCCGGTTCCCGTGTGCTTGGTGGCTGGCGGTCGCCAGTGTGTCGGGAATCCAATGGAGTCAACAAAAATGAATCGTGCACGGAAGATCGCGGTTGGTCTCGCAGTGGCGGCGCTCACTGCCGTTGGCGTGGGTGCGGCGGCGCCGGCCAGCGCCTCCTACGGCCCGCCGAGA
The DNA here is from genome assembly GCA_966244135.1 of uncultured Actinocrispum sp. GTDB lineage: Bacteria > Actinomycetota > Actinomycetes > Mycobacteriales > Pseudonocardiaceae > Kibdelosporangium. The sequence goes on from CBIMJO010001429.1 coordinate 2,099, forward strand.
GTGCCCGAGGTGCTGAAGGTCCCGGACGGCAACAAGTTCATCGGCTTGTTCCCGGCCCGTGGCGTGCAGACCTACCAGTGCGCAAGCAACGCATGGACGTTCGTTCAGCCGGACGCCATCCTCACCAGCCACGGCCGTCCGGAGATCCTGCACACCAAGGGCCCGGTGTGGACGTCCGTGCTCGACGGCAGTTCCGTGACCGGTTCCGCGGTCGCCAACTCGCCCGTGCCGGGCGCCATTCCCGAGCTGCTGCTCAAGTCCGTGGGCAACCGCGGCCCGGGCAAGCTCGCCAAGGTCACCTTCATCCAGCGGCTGAAGACCAAGGGCGGCGTCGCGCCGACCGGTTCGTGCGCCGACGGTGTCACCGCCTCGATCCCCTACTCGGCCGACTACGCGTTCTACGAGGCCAAGTAACCCCAGCTGAGGGCGGCCTTCACGCAACCGGTCGGGGGTGAAGGCCGCCTTCGCTTCACAGCCTGGGGTCCACGGGCTCGGACTCCATCGCCAGCACGGCGAAAACGCACTCGTGCACGCGCCACAACGCGTCACCGCGGGCCACCCGGTCGAGTGCCTCGATGCCCAGCGCGTACTCCCTTCCGGCGAGGGACCGCTTCCGGCCCAGGAAACGCCGTCGCAGCCGCTCGAGATGGCGCGGTTCGGTGTAGTCCGGCCCGTAGATGATCCGCAGGTACTCCCGCCCGCGCACCTTCACTCCCGGCTGGACCAGGCCCTTCGGCCCGCGCACGAGGTTGGCCATCGGCTTGACCACCATGCCCTCGCCGCCGTTCGCGGTCAGTTCCTCCCACCAGGCAATGCCGTTCGCCACCGACTCCTCGTCGGATGTGTCGACGATCAGACGTCTCGTTGGTGTGAACAGCCCAGGATCGTTGGCCACCAACCGATCCGCGATCTCCAGGTGCCAGGAGTGCGGTTTGTCCGCGAACGACTGGCCTTCGGCGGCGAGCACCTGGAACGGCGCCAACGTCACGCCCTTCAGGCCCTCGGTGGGCCAGCAGTAGCGCCGGTATGCCTCCCGGTAGCCGGCGGCGTTGGCCGACCGCGACCGCGA
>CBIMJO010001430.1:0-3167 GCA_966244135.1 uncultured Actinocrispum sp.
GCCAGACCTGGCACAGCATCGGCTACTCCCACGACCAGCTGGGCCGGCACGACCTCGCGGTCGAGTGCCACGAGGAAGCCGTCCGGGCGTTCCACCAGATCGGTTACCAGTTCAGCGAAGCCGTCGCGCTCACCTCGCTCGGCGATGCACACCACGGCGCCGGCGATCTCGCCGCGGCCCGCACCGTCTGGCAGAACGCCTTCGAGATCTTCGACCTTCTCGGCCTCCCGGACGCGGACAAGGTCCGGGCGAAGCTGGAAAACCTCTGAAACCCCAACGAAGTGAAGAAAGGTGAGCCCATGTCGGAATCAGCCGTCTTCGCCCAGCAGGTCGTCGAAAGCCTGCTGACGAAGATCGACACCGAGTTGCAGCTCGAACCCCCGGAACGTGCCGTGCTGTACGCGATCTTCGCCGCGGCCAGAGGGCGAGTCCAGGTCGCCGAAGTGCGTGACTCCGCCACGTTCTTCACCGACGAGTTCAAGGACGCGTTCACGCCAGGTGAAGTCGCGGCGGAAGCGTTCACCGCGGTGAGCGCGGCCACCTTGGCCATGATCGTCAGGTAACCCGCCATGCCCGGTCCCGAGGCGATGAACACGGTCCTGGTGTCGATGCCGTTCATGCACGCCCATCGGCCGTCGATCCAAATAGGACTGCTCAAGGCGATCGGCGAGGCCCACGGGTTCCCGGTCCGGACCCTGCATGCCAATGTGGACTTCGCCGCGCGGATCGGCATGGACTCCTATCGCGGGCTCGCCGACCACGGCCGGCGGATGGTGGGGGACTGGCTCTTCTCGCTGGAGGCGTTCGGTGCGGCGGCCCCCGACCGTGAGGGCCGGATGCTGACCGAGTTCGCGGCCGATCTCCCGGAGCCGGCCCCGCTCCGGGAGATCCGCGAGCAGGCGGTACCCGCGTTCCTCGACGACCTCGTGGCCGGATTCTCGTGGGACGGCGTCCGGGTGGTCGGGTTCAGCTCGACGTTCCAGCAGAACGCCGCCTCGTTCGCGCTGGCACGCCGGTTGAAGCGCCGCTTCCCGGGGATCGTGACCGTGTTCGGCGGCGCGAACTTCGACGGGGACATGGGGCCGGAGCTGGTTCGGTCGGTCGACTGCATCGACTTCGCCGTCGTGGGCGAGGCGGACACAGCGTTCCCCGCTTTGCTGACCGCGCTCGCCGCGGGCGACGAGCCTGCCGGGATCTCCGGCGTGGTGAGCCGGCACGATGCCACCCCACCCGCCCCGCCCCGGACTCAGCTCGACGACCTCCCGCCACCTGACTACAGCGAGTACTTCGAGCGGTCCGCACGCCTGGGGCTCCCGGCGACCGACGTCTGGCTGCCGTTCGAGTCCGCGCGGGGCTGCTGGTGGGGCGCCAAGCACCACTGCACCTTCTGCGGCTTGAACGGCAACTCGCTGCGGTTCCGCGCCAAGTCCCCGGGCCGCGTCCTGGACGAACTGGCCGTCCAAGCGAGGCGGCATGGCGTGTTCCGGTTCGAGGCGGTCGACAACATTCTCGACATGCGCTATCTCAAGGACCTGTTCCCGGTGATCGCGGACGGCGAGCACGGCTACGAGATCTTCTACGAGGTCAAGGCGAACCTGACCAGGGCGCAGGTGCGGACCCTCGCGCGCGGCGGCGTCACCCAGCTGCAACCCGGTCTGGAATCGCTGAGCTCGCATGTGCTTCAGCTGATGGACAAGGGAGTCCGGGCCGCGCAGAACGTGAACCTGCTGCGCTGGGCCAGGTACTACGGCATGGCCGTGGGCTGGAACATCCTCTGGGGATTCCCGGGCGAGACCGAGGCGGACTACGCCGAGCAGGCCGCGGCCGCCCCGCACCTCGTTCACCTGCAACCGCCGGCCAGCGCCGGACCCGTGTGGCTGGAACGCTTCAGCCCGATGTTCACCCAGCCCGGGCGATTCCCCACCCGCTTCCGCCGCCCTGAAGCCAGCTACCAGTACGTCTATCCGTCCACAGTAGAGCTGGACAAAGTCGCCTACTTCTTCGACTACGAACCGGAAGCCGGCCTGCCCGATACCGTCTACCAGCCACTCGCCGACGCCATCGGCGAGTGGACCCGAGCCTGGGAGGCCCCGGCACCGCCCTCCCTCATCTACCGGACGTCACCAGGCCAGGTGAAGATCTATGACGCCCGGCATCCCGGCCGTACCGGCACCTACACCTTCCACGACACCCTGGCCGAGATCTACCTGGCGTGTGCCGAGCGTCCCACCACTGCTCAGGCCGTCCACTCCGCGCTCGGCCTGAGCCTGCCCGTCAAGGCCGTCGAGGACGCGTTCACCCAGTTCCGGGACCGCGGCCTGATGTTCCTCGATGGCCGGCTCGCCCTGTCCCTCGCGCTCCCCGCCACCCGCGGCCGTTGACCGGGCGCACGGTTGGGCGAACCTTGTCGTCCTTTCGGTCATCGAGGGGCACGGCAACGGAACGCGGTCCTGGTCAGCGACCTAGCATCCACGGGCATGAACCTTCAAGAACGCCGTGGTCTCACCCCGCCAGGGTCGATCATGCTCCTGCTGGTCCTGCTGATGCTCGGCGGCGGAGGGTTGCTGATCTACCGGTCGACCGAGAACCCGGCGAAGTCGAACATGGCTCTGGGTGTCGGCCTGGTCATCCTCGGCTTCATCATCTCACGCGGGCTGATGACGGTGTCGCCCGGTGAGGCCAAGGTGATCCAGTTCCTCGGCCGCTACACCGGCACGGTGCGGCACCAGGGGTTGCGCTGGGCCAACCCGTTCGCCTCCAAGCGGACGGTGTCGATCCGGATCCGCAGCACCGAGATCCCGGTGCTGAAGGTCAACGACGCCGACGGCAACCCGATCGAGGTGGCCGCGGTGGTGATCTGGCAGGTCGCCGACACGGCGCGGGCGCTGTTCGAAGTGGACAACTTCTTGGCGTTCGTCGCGGCCCAGACCGAGACCGCGGTCCGCCACATCGCCGGCGCCTACCCGTACGACTCCCACGGCCGTGGCCTTTCGCTGCGCGACAACGCCGAGGAGATCACCCGGCGGATGTCCGAGGAGATCGCCCAGCGGGGCGGCACCCCGGTCGTGTTCCCGTCGCACGGCCTCAACGCGCTGCCGGACCCCGAGTGGGTCGCCGCCCTCGCCGCCATCGGCGGGCGCGTCGATCGCTTCATCGGCTTCGAGCTC
>CBIMJO010001431.1:0-3165 GCA_966244135.1 uncultured Actinocrispum sp.
AGGAGGCGATGGTCGTGCAACGCCGGTGGACCGTCGGCGACTTCCACACCCGGATCGCCGAGCATCCGCTGCTGGGCCGGTTCGCACGCCGGCTCGTGTGGGCGCTCGACGACCGCACCGCCGTCATCGACGCACTGGGCGACCTGGTCGGTCCTGACGGCGGGCTGATCAATGGTGGCACCTGGATCCGGCTGGCCCACCCCGTGACCGACGACTTCGCCCCGTGGACCGCCTGGCTCGCACAACGTGGTGAGCAACCGTTCAGCCAAGCCGCGCGGGAGGTGTTCCCAGGCGAGGACCCATCGAACTACTGGCAGCGAACCGTCGAGGCCGCAAGGCTGTTCGGGCTCGTCCGCCAGGGCTGGCAGTGGGGGCCGACCGGTCACGCCGCCATGCGCCACCAGCTGTTCCGTGCGTTCGGCCCGGAAGGACGCGTGGTGCTGACCGTCGATCCGGGCCTGTCCGCGGTGACGGACGCGAAGGCGGAACCCGAGCAGACGATCGCCGAGATCACCTTCGAGTCCTCCGCCGGCGAACTCGGTGTCTTCAGCGACCTGCCGCTCGTCACCCGCTCGGAACTGATCCGGTCCCTGCGCACACTCGACCGGTAACCGACGTCTACTTGCCGGTCCTCGGTTGGAACTGCGCGAACTGCTGGGTGCAGATCGACCGGCCCCAGTCGTCCCCGGCGGTGGCGAAGATCGTGGCCACCATGGTCGCGAGATCCGGGTTGTTGTGCTTGTCCCAGAAGGTGTACGGAAAGAACCCTGGGGCGGCGTGCTTAGCGTGCACTGCCAAGACCGCGCTGTCGAAGGCCCAGCCGCGCACGAGCGATGTCATGCCGCTCATGGTGCCGCTGACGAACTCGGCCCATTCCGCGTTGAGGAACGCCTGACGCTGCTTGTCCCGTTCGTCGTCGGCGACCGCACCTGGGCCCACCGGTTGGGTCCCCTGGCTGATGTCGACGATGAACGACAACAGTTCCGGCGATGTCTGCACGTAAGCTGCAGCGTCCTCGCCGTCCAGGATCCACTTCCGGCTCGGGTCGACCACCGACATCGCGCCTTTGCCGTCCACCGCCAGGCCCGCTTCGAAGGCCGCTTGGGCGACCTCGGGCAGGACAACGAACACGCGGCCGAGAATCCGTTGCGCCGCACCACCCGCCGAGGAGAACCCGGCACCGATGGTGAGCGTCTTGTCGAACGTGGTGAGCCGCCCAGCCTGCCCCTCCAGCCGCTGGATCGCCGTGAAGACCCGCCAGTTCCAGTCGTCTTTGGACACTCCGGTGGGCAACGCGGTGGCGTTCCACGTGTTGTACGGCTGTGCGTCACCATAGGTGTCCGGGTTGTAGTCGTATCCGGCCTTGTTGTTGGGGGAGGGCTCCATCGACTGGTAGGGGATCTTGATGCGCAAGGGAATCCGGGCGCGTGCGGCGGTGATGCCCGTGACGGCCCGGTTCTTGGCCGCCTCGAACTCGGCGTTCTCCGCTGCTGCGGCGGCGTCCGCCTCCGGTGTCGCGGACCCACCACCCTGAGGCGCCGCCGAGGCCGCGCCGGGGAAGATCTCCTTGTCGTCGGCGTACTTCAGCGTGGGCACGCCCTTCAGGTCGAGGCTGGTGATGTTCTTGCCAGGCGCACCACCCGCATGGCCCAACAGCTCCGGCCACGCCAACGTGGCATAGTCGCGTTTCGGCGCGGCGGACGGGAGCGACGCGTTGGGCTCACGTTGAACGGACAGCAGGTGCGACGTGGCCGCGTTCCCGGCGACCGCGGCCAGCGCGGACACCATCCCGGGTCCGGCGCCACCCGGATCGCGCGCCATCCGGTGCGCCATGCTCACCGACGGGTCCTCCCGCACCTGGGCCGCGACACGGCCCGGGTCGGGAGTCACCAGATCCTGATCGCGTGCCAGCTCACGGTTGCCCACTCGTCGTGTATACGTCGTGGTGGCCGATCGGGGCATTGCTGTTCGCACTAGCCCAAAGGGCAGCCAGGACGCCCCTTCGGGCAGTCCGTCACAGTCGGGTCCGATGTTCAGGGTGCGGAGGTGATCGGCGACATCGGCGCGGGTCGACCGTGGCCGGATCCAGACCCTGCGGGCGATGAACCGCGTCTACGACACCGCTCAATCGTGAACCGCCGGCCGCGCGGTGCCCATGCGCCGGGACACCGCGCGGTTTCCGGCGGCGGTCCTCAGGTGTTGGTCAGGGGCAGGCCGGGCGGGTTGATCTCGGACCGTTGCACGGCCTCGCTGGACAGGTGCCACGCGTCGAGCCACTGCTTGTACTGACCGGTGTCGATCAGGTGGTTGATCGCGGCGGCGAGGGGGTCGGCGAGGCCGCTGTCCTTCTTCGCCGTGGCCGCGATCAGGCCCTGCAGGGTCTCGCCGGCGCCGGAGTGCGTGCCGGCGAGTTTCTTCGGGCTGGGCGAGGTTTTGCTCTGGTTGATCTGGTACAGCACGCCGGGGCTCGGGCCGAGGTACGCGTCGATCTGCCCCGAGGTGATGGCCAGCTGCGCGGCGTTGATGTCCGGGTAGTAGGACACGGTGAAGTCCTTGCCCGCACCGCGCAGTTTCGCCTGCCACTCCAGGAGGATCTTCTCCTGGTTGGTGCCCTTGCCCACCGAGATCCGCTTTCCCGCGAGCGCGTGGTAATCGCCCTTGAACTCCCACGGGTCGCTCGCCTGGGCCTCGAAGGCGAGGTTGTCCTGGCGATAGCTGGCGAACTCGTACTTCTCCTTGCGCTTCTCGGTGTCGGTGATGTTGGAGAACGCGACGTCGGTCCGGCCGCTGTCGATGCCGACGAACATGTTCTCCCACGTCGCGTTCTGGAACTCCGCCTTGAGCCCGAACACCCCGGCGACCAGCCGCGCCAGGTCGGTCTCCGAGCCGGTGAGGGTCTTGTGGTCGGTTCCGACGAACTGCAACGGCGGACTGCCCGCGGGCAACGCGCCGATGCCGATGTTCAACGTGCCGCTGTCGCGGATCCGTTGCGGCAGCTTGGCGCGGATCTCCTCGACCGTCTTCACGGTGATCGGGGTTTCGGTGGCCGCGCCGTTGGACAACGCGCCGACGGTGACCGTGGTGTCGGCACCGGAGGACGCAGCGGCGCCCTGACCGCCGCACGCGGCGAACGCGCCCGCGAGGACCGAGGCGAGCACCGGCAGA
>CBIMJO010001432.1:0-3164 GCA_966244135.1 uncultured Actinocrispum sp.
GCTCGCATACAATCCATACGTGCGCACGGCAGCGTCCTGCGGCAGCGCGCCCATCAGGCTGGCGTGCCGCAGGTGCCGCTCGATGGTCAGCCCGGCCTGCGCGAGAATGCCGGAATCGATATCGATCAGGACGCATGCCACGCCGTGCCCGACGGCCAGTGCCGCGATATTGGTGCCCATCACTCCCGCGCCGATGATGGCGAGCCGATGGGTGTGCGGGTCAGTCTCCACCGAACCTCCGACAATTGCTTCGAGTGGCCGTCCGCCCATGGCGGGCAATTCGTCTCCGGCCTCGTCTTGGCAAAACGTTATTGACGGTGTTCAGTAGTGGTCAACCCCTGTGCTGTACCGCCGCCGGACCCCTACCCGGATGCCGTCCGATGGCTCGTGCCTGCCTCTTGGTCTGCGGAAATAGTGTCCTGGGCCACATCGTCCGGCGGGGTCGCCGGGCACCTCGGCAGGGGCCGCTAGGGGTGTGCCCCGGCAATGCCCGCTGGCTAGCTTCGGTGTTCGGTGGGGTTTTCTGTGAATATGTTCGCCGTGCGAGAGGTGTGTCGTCCATGTTGCGTGCGGAGCTGATTCGGCCGATACCCGGACTGATTCGGGAGCGGGCCGGGCGGCAGGGCGGGAAAATCGCATTCTCCGACGGTCATCTGAGCATTTCCTATGCCATGCTGGACCAGCGCACCGAGCGGCTGGCCGGGCACCTGGCCGATCTCGGGGTCCGGCCCGGCGACCGCGTGGTCATCTGCCTGGGCAACCGCGCCGAGGTGCCGGAGACCTACTACGCCGTCAACCGCGCGGACGCGGTCGCGGTCCCGGTGAACCCCCGGTCCAGCCGGGACGAGCTCGACTACATCCTGCGCGACAGCGCCGCCGTCGTGTTGATCACCGACGGGCTCACCACCGGCATCCCCGATGTCACAACGATCTTCCTCGGTGAGCAGTACGACCGCCTGGCCGGCACGGACCCGGCATCACCGGCGCGGGACGGGCTCGCGCTCGATGACGTGGCCTGGCTGCTGTACACCTCAGGCACCACGGGCATGCCCAAGGGAGTGCTGTCCACGCAACGGAACTGCCTGTGGTCGGTGGCCGCCTGCTACGCGCCGATCCTCGGACTGTCCGAAGAGGACACCGTGCTCTGGCCGTTGCCACTGTTCCACTCGCTGTCACACGTGCTGCTCATACACGGTGTGCTCGCCACCGGCGCGTCCGCGCGGATCATGGACGGGTTCTCCGCCCAGGAGCTGGCCGGGCTGCTGCGGACCGAGCCGGTGACGTTCCTGGCCGGGGTGCCGAGCACGTACCACTACCTGTTGCGGGCGGCGGCCGAGCTGCCGGACCTGTCCCTGCGGACCTGCATGGTGACCGGAGCCGCCGCCACCGCGGAACTGCGCCAGGACTTCGAGGACCGGTTCGGTGTGCCGTTGCTGGACAGCTACGGCAGTACCGAGACCTCCGGGCCGATCACGGTCAACTGGCCGCACGGCACCCGGGTTCCCGGCTCTTGCGGGCTGCCGGTACCCGGCCTGGGTGTGCGGGTGGTCGACCCGGACACCGGCGTCGATGCCGCCCCGGGTGCCGAGGGCGAGGTCTGGGTGAGTGGGCCGAACGTCATGCTCGGCTATCACGGCAGGGCCGAGGACACCGCCGCGGTGCTGCGGGATGGCTGGTACCACACCGGTGATCTCGCGCGCCGGGACGGCCTTGGGTACCTGACGATCACCGGCCGCCGCAAGGAACTCATCATCCGCGGCGGGGAGAACATCCACCCCACCGAGATCGAGACCGTGCTGGCCGGGGTGCCCGGGGTCGTCGAGGCGGCCGTCGCGGGCCGCCCGGACGACCTGCTGGGCGAGGTGCCGGTCGCCTACCTCGTCGGCGAGGACATCGACACCGCGGCCGTGTTCGAGGCATGCCGCCAGCGGCTGGCCGACTTCAAGGTGCCCGAGGCGCTCTACTCGGTGCCCGCGATTCCCCGCACCGCGTCCGGCAAGGTGATGCGGCACGCGCTGGCCGGGGGAGTGCTGCTGGCCAACCGGACCGTCCGGCGCGATCTCGGGTTCGTCATCGAATGGTCCACTGTGGACGCCACGGAGCGCGGTGAGCGGCCGGTGTTCGTCAGCCCGGTCGATCCCGGCTGGCGGCCGGACGGCCCGGCCGTGGTGGTCACCCGCGAGGCGGTCGCGGCCGGTGGGAACGTGGACCCCGATGCCGCCCTGCTGTGGGGCGCGCTGCGATCCCTGCAGTGGGAACACCCGGATCTGGTGCTGCTGGACGTGGACGAGTTCGACCCGGCACTGGCGGCCGCCGCGGTGGGCACTGGGGAGCCCAGACTGGCCATCCGGCGAGGTCGCGTCCTGGTTCCGCGGGTGGTGAAGGTGCCGAGCGAGTCCGCGACCGTGGCACATCCGGTCGTGGTCATCGGCTCGGACGACCGCGCACATGCTTTTGCCGAACATCTCGGTGCACGCCTCACCGATGACGTCGCCGGCGCGCGAACCGTTGTCTACACACGGGAAGACGTCGGCGAGGCCCGGCAGCTGGCCGGACTGGCCCCGGACGCCAAGCTGGTGCTGGTCTCCTCCGGTGCCGGGTTCTTCGGTCCGGCCGGCCCGGTGACCGCGTACTTCGACGCGCTGGCCTGGGACCGGCGATCCCGCGGCCTCGCGGCGGTGTCGTTCTCGGCCCATCAACTGTCCACTGAGGACGAACTGGCCATGCTGGACGCGGCCCTGGCATCGTCCTCGCCCGCGTTCGCCGCCACCACACCGGAGCTGCTCGCCCCGTTGCTGCGCCGGCAAGCCGAGGCCATGGCCGCCGACCTCGGCGACGAGCATCAGCTGCTCACCCTGGTCCGGGCCGAAGCCGCCGCCCTGATGGGCTATCGCGGTCCGGCGGACGTGCATCCCGCGCGGGCGTTCAAGGAGCTCGGCTTCGACTCCGCCACCGCGGTCGAACTGCGCAACCGGCTCGCCGCGGCGACCGGGATGCGGCTGCCTGCGACCCTGCTGTTCGACCATCCCACCCCAGCGGCCGTCACCGCGTTCCTGCGGGGCGAGAACCAGAAGGCCGCGCCGGTGCCCGTGCCGGTGCGCAGCGATGAGCCGATCGCGATCGTGGCCATGAGCTGCCGTTTCCCCGGCGGTGTCCGGTCGCCC
>CBIMJO010001433.1:0-3156 GCA_966244135.1 uncultured Actinocrispum sp.
GTTCATCATCCGCACCACGCCGAACACGTTGACCTCGTACACATTCCGCAAGTCGTCCACCGTCTCCTCGGTCGGCTTCGGCAGCCGATCCACGTGCCGGAAGGTCAACGTGCTCACCCCCGCGTTGTTCACCAGCACATCGAGCCTGCCGAACTCGGACGCGACCACCGCGGCGAGCGCATCAACCTGCTGCTGATCGGTCACATCAACCACAACCGGACGCACGTCGCCGACCACCGTGCCCGCAGCGGCCTGACCAGTCGCCACACTGCGCGCACCAAGCAGCACGGTGAACCCCTCCCGTGCGAGCCCACGTACGATCGCCAGTCCTATTCCTTTGTTGCCGCCCGTGACCAGGGCAACCTTGCCCGCACCAACCGCCGATGTTGTCATAACAACACCATGCACCCGTCTCTGTTGTCATGTCAACATGCGTGTCGGGTCTCACGTCCCTAGAATTGGCGATCATGGGGGATGTTGAAGCGGCATTGGACGAGCGCGACCCGGACTTCATCCGCCGGCGGCTGGCCGACACCTGGCCGTGGATCCGCCGGTGGTTCCGGGCCGAGGTGCGGGGACTGGAGCTGGTGCCGGATGGTCCGGTTCTGGTGGTGGGCAACCACTCCGGTGGCAACCTCACCCCGGACTCGGTGATCCTGGCCCTGGCGTACAACTCCTACGCGGGCGCCAACCGGCTGTCCTACGCCCTGTCCGACGACATCGGGCCGACCTCGACGCGGGCCGGGTTCTTCCGGAAGTTCGGCGCCATCAGCCCTCACCCGCGCTACGCCAAGGCCGCGTTCGACCGTGGCGCGGCCGTGTTGGTCTACCCCGGCAACAATGAGGTGCACCGGCCCACCTGGCACCGCCACCGGATCGATCTCGGCGGCCGCCTCGGCTGGGTCAAACTCGCCAGGGATCACGGCGTCCCTGTCGTCCCGGCGGTGGCCATCGGCGGCCAGGAGACCGCGCTGTTCCTCACCCGCGGCGAAGGTCTGGCCCGAACCCTGCGCCTGGACCGCATGTTCGGCATCCGCGAACTCCCGCTGTCCCTCGCCCTCCCCTGGGGTCTCAACATCGGCGACTTCCTCGGCCACATCCCCCTCCCCGCCAAGATCGTCATCCAGCTCCTCCCACCCATCACCCTCACCGGCGACCTCCGCACCGCCTACGACGCCATCACCACCCACATGCAGACCACCCTCACCGACCTCGCCACCCAACGCCGGTTTCCCATCATCGGCTGATCACCGTCCACGGGAACACGCCGAGAGGTTGGGTCCGTAAGTGCCAGAGTCCACACGAGTACCTGTCCGATGCCCAAGTCGGCTGGCAACCGTTGTGGTCAACGGCCTTCCGCGATTGAGGCCAACCGCCTTTGCAGGGTGGCGTACGCGTCGGCGGCCGAGTTGCCGTCGTTCAGCGAAGTTTCGAACAGGGCCGAGTCGTTTTGCTTAAGCGCGCGTTGGCATTCGTCCCCTGAGCGCCTGGCATCGGCGAGCATCTTCGACCAAGCGGTTTGTGCTTGGGTGTCCGGAATCGGAACGAAGGTTTTCGCGTCGTCGGCGTCGTGGACCCAAGCGGCGCAGACCGGTAGAAACACCGAGGTTTCCACATCCGCCGTGTCCTTACCGGCCTGTGCGGCGGCCTGGGCGGCCGCGGTGGCGGCTTGGCCCGCGCGAAGGAAGTCCTCGTGCAGCTTGGTCATCTTGTCTTGGCCACCGACCAGCAGCCAGGCGCCGACCTCGCGCTTGATCGAGTCCGCCGTCGGCGGCGGGCCGATAGTCATGATCGTGGCTTCCGGGATGTCCGGTGCGGCACTGCGCCAGTAGCGGACAGCGGTGTTGACGGTGAGGGCGGCCACCAGCCCGCAGGTGGTCAGCACCACGAGCCTGCGAACGGCCACCGGTCCTGGTTGGCCTGCCGCCGTGGGGAACCGCCGCATGCCAAGACGGTGGCCGCCGTCAGCGATGGCAGCACCGACCAGCGCGCCGACGGCGGCGAGGAACGTGCCCAGGCTGAGGACGTACGGTACTTGGGGCGTGATCACACTCCACGCTGCCCGGGGACGCCAGTCACAGGTAGATGCCATGACCTGAGTCGATCCGAAGCACCCGTCGGTGGCGGCGAAGAAGAACAGTCCGGTCAATCCGATCAACGTAGCGCTGCCTGACGCGGCAAGGGCGATGGTGAGCCGTTGCCAGCGGACGACCACGGAAACCGTGAGGGCGGTCAACATGGACGCGGCGCCCAGACCAGCCGCCAGCCACATCAAATAGGTCAGCGCCCACCGCCCATCGCGGCCGGCCGGAGGGGGCTGGTGGGGGTGCAGAAAGAACATGACCAGCACGACCGCGAGGCAGCACAGTGCACCGCCGAGCACGGCGGCCATAGCCGCAGGTCGCAGGGACGGCATGCGGTGCGAGACCAGTACGTCATCGGGCGGGTGTGACCTGGCCCGCAGGATCCATGACGGAGTCTCGGTCACCGGGCGACGTAGCAGGGCAGCCAGCGGGAACAGCCAGAGGATCGCAGCCGCCAGGACCACGAGCGGCTTGTCGGCCAGCCCGGCAAGCACCGCGAACAAGGTCGTGGCGTTGTCAATGAGCGTCGACGGGTGCTGTATCACGACCGAACCAAGCTGCAGCAGGTACGACTCGGTCATCCAGAAGCTGTACCAGGTGCCGAACACGACCAGGGCGGCCGCCATACCGAGCCACTGCACCGGGCGGATCGACCGGCCGCGGCACCCCCGGATCCACAGTTCCGCGCATTGCGCGACCCACCAGGTGAACACCACGGCACCGACCGCGAGGGCGAGCAGAACCCAAGGTTCAGCAGGCAGCAGACCGGCTCCGGCGGTGCGGAAGGTCGCCAGCTCGCCTGCCACCATCCCGGCGCCCAGCCAGAATCCGGCCCGCCACCCGGAGGGAACCGGACGCGCGGTGAGGATGGCGTAGCTGGTCGCGCGCCAGATCGAGTAGCCGGCGATGCCGACCACCAGCCCGGCGGTCACCCAGGTCGGCAGGCCGGTGGCGACCTGGTCGTCCACGGACAGGGCGAAGTCCTTGATCACCAGGGTGATCGCCGCGTTCATCACCTCCGCGGTGACCCCGGTGAGGAACATCGGCAGCGCCGTGGCGCCGAACAGGATCG
>CBIMJO010001434.1:0-3153 GCA_966244135.1 uncultured Actinocrispum sp.
GCCCAGCATTCGCATCACCCGGTCCACGCTGTACACCAGCCCCACTGCCTCCCGCCACGGGCTGTCCGGAAGCACAGTCGGCAGGCTCTTCTCGATCTGGGCGGAGAAGTCGACCTCATCGGTCCGGCTCAGCTCATGCATGGTGACAACGGGCAGCGAAACGCCGTGCCGCCAAAGATCGAACCATTCGGCTCGTTCGACACCATGGCGGGACGAAACGGTGCCTGCACCCCTTGCCGGACCAGCGGAGCGAAACGAGTGGAGAGCAGATCCACGAGAACCTCGCGGCTCCGAATGGGACGTCCCAGCCCGCGCGCCCGCACGTTGCGCGCCGAGCGGCGAACCTCGTCAGCCAATTTATCCGTTGCCGCGGCGGCGGACCGTCCACGTCTGCCTATGCGGCGGCGATTCGCTGTTCTATGTCCACCGTCCATTTGGAACTCAACCCCTCGGTCCTGGTGAACTCACCACCATCCGCTGTGGACTCTCGGCCGGTCAAGATGGCGCCTGCCATCCGCATGATTCTTGATGAGGTCGAGACAGAAATCCCGTCACCTCGTTATTTGTCTGAACGCCAACAAATGCGGCTCGTCAGGAGGGTTTCAACGGATCGTGGCCGAGTGACATCAGCCGGTGCCGCCAGTTCGGCTGTCCCCCGGTGTGTTCGAGATCGTCGCCGCTGTGCGTGGCCACCTTCGTCACCTCCAGGCCGGGTGGGGTACCCACCCAGACGCGGAGGAACCGGATATGCGGGTTTCGTCTCGGCGGGCGGTGGTAGCCGATAGCTGGAGGTGACGCGATGCATGCTGTTCAGCGGCCCGATCCGCTGCACTGGTTGTGGTTCGCTTTCGGTGGGCGATTACCGGGCCGGTATCGCGACTGGGTGATGTACGACGCCACGGCCCGGCATTGGCGGCTGAGGTACGCGGTTCGCCTGGTGGTTCGCACGCTGCCGTTCCTCGTCGCCGGTTATGTGGTGCTGAACCTGCTGCCGGTGGGGCAATGGCCGATCTTCCTCGCACTGGGTGGGGCGCTGCTGTTCGTTCTGTTCACCCTCGTTGGATCGGCCGAGGAGATGACCGAGGCCCGGCTGGCGCAGCACGGGTTCCCGGCCGAGAGTCGCCAGCGGGTCGTCCGCGAGCACCGGCGCCGCTGATGTCCATAGTGGACGCCGCGTGAAAATGCCGTCGCGTGCGGTTCGGCCCGGGGTGTGCCGGGTACCTGTCCGGGCGTGTGGATCGCGCTGCTCACCCCGCCGCTGATCATCATTTTCGCGCTGGCCATGGAACGCCTCGAAGCCACCGCCGCGCGTCCGGAACGGCGCACCGCGGGACCTGCACCGGCTCGCATCCGGCCCCGGCGCTGGGTGCTGAGTCTGCGGGTCAGACGCCCGGCCCCTGCCGCACCGGTACTCCGTCTGCCCGCCGCGTAGCTGCGTTCCGCACATCCGGCCCTGGGCTTTCGGCACTGGCCCGCGGCCGGCTGGTCTGGTTGCGTTGCCGGATGGCCGAGGGTGGGATCGGCGCGACGATACCGGCGCCGGAATCGTGGATGGTGGTGACGAGCGGGTTGTTCGCCGTGCTGGTCACGGTGTCGTCGGTCGTCGTGATGTCCCGGTCCAGACCCGCACTGTTATGGGCGTTCACCGCGCTGAGCACGATCGTCCACGAAGCCGGCCACGCGCTCACCGCCATCGCGACCGGCGCGGGCGTCAAGAAGTTCAAGATCACCGGCCCGGGTGAGGGCGGCGTGCTGCCGGGTACGTTCTGGCCCTCCAATGTGCTCGCTGCGATGGCCGGGTACGCGATGCCGCCCCTCGCCGGGGTCGGCGCGGCGTGGCTGGTCAACCGGGGACACGCACCCGCGGTCCTGGCCATCACCTCCGGCCTGATGGTGGTCCTCCTGCTTCTCGGCGACGACATCGCCACGGCGTTGTTCGTGCTGACCGTCGGCCTGCTGCCGTTCGTGGCGCTGGTCTGGGGCACACCGCCGATGCAGAACTACGTCGCCTGCACCGAAGCGTGGCTGCTGCTCACCAACGAGGCGGGCGGCCTGCTGCACCTCATCGCGATCCGCAAGGACAAGCCCGAGCACAACGACGCGGACCTGTTGGCGCGCAAGACCTTGATCCCCGGCTCGGTCTGGATCCTCGGCTGGGCGGTCGTCATCATCTGGGCCCTGCTGACCGGCGTGCCGCTGCTGTTCTCCGCGCGGTGAATTCCCTGCCGTGAACCGTCCACAGTAGATGGTGATCCGGACCACCCGGCACAGAACGCGATCAGGGAATTTCCGGGGCGCAGGATGTGTTGGGGGTGGACATGTCTGATGAGACCATTGAGCTCAGCCCTACGGATTGGGTGCAGAACCAGACCAAGAAGATCTTGGACGCTGGGACGACCGAGGGGATTCTGATCCTCGGCAAGCCGATCGTGCTGCTCACCCTGCGTGGCGCGAAGTCCGGCAAGCTGCGCTACACCCCGGTGATGCGGGTGGAGCACGAGGGCAAGTACGCGGTCGTCGCGTCCAAGGGTGGCGCCCCCGAACACCCCACCTGGTACTACAACATCAAGGCACACCCCGAGTTCCCGCTGCAGGACGGGACGGTGACCAAGGACTACGTCGCGCGCGAGGCCGAGGGAACCGAGCGCGCCGAGTGGTGGGAGCGGGCGGTGGCGGCCTACCCGGCCTACGCCGAGTACCAGACGAAGACCGACCGGCAGATCCCGGTATTCGTCCTGGACCCCAAGTAACACCAGGTCAGACCTGGTGAGCAGGGGTGCGGGCAGCCCTGCTCACCAGGGTCCGAAGAGGACGGGCGCCCGTCGGTTGCCCTTGATCCTGCCGCGTCATAGAGTCGCTGTTCTGGCTGATCGGGCAGCGAAGGGAACGGGCGCGTGTTCTTAGAACTGAGTGTACGGGACTTACTCGACCGCGCGGAGACGGTATACCCGGACCGCGTCGGGGGGGTCGACGAACCGGACCAGCCCGCACCGAGCTGGGGTTCGCTCACCTACCGCGAGATCGCGCGCCGGGCCCGCGCGCAGGCCGCCAACCTCGACGCCCTCGGTGTGCCCGTCGGTGGCCGCGTCGCGATCGTGTCGCACAACGCCGCGCGCCTGCTCGTGTCGTTCTTCGGCGTCTCCGGCTGGGGCC
>CBIMJO010001435.1:0-3151 GCA_966244135.1 uncultured Actinocrispum sp.
TGCGCGTACCGAAGAGCGCATTGTGATGATCGGGCATGTCCGCGACACTGCGGCCGAGCAGCACCGCGGGACCGGCCATCGGCATGGACCGGAACCGGTCGGTGACACCCCGCTCGGCGTCCGTGCGCACCGCGATCATGGTGGCGCTCAGGCCGAACAGCATGTTCATCCCGAACATGCCGGGGATCAGGAACTCCCGGTAGTCCCCGCCGCCGGGCACGGTCATCGCGCCGCCGAGCAGGTAGGCGAACATCAGGGCGATCAGGATCGGGAACAGCAGCCCGAAGATCACCGGCGCGGGTTCCCGCACCCAGTGGATCAGCGTGCGGCGGGTGATGGTCCAGCCGTCGACGAGCGTCCAGCGCAGCGCGATCACGCGGCCTCCTTCCCGGTCAGCGTCAGGAAGACCTCGTCGAGGGTGGGCCGGCGCAACGCGATGTCGGCCATGTCGATGTTGGCCTGTTCCAAGGCTTTGGTCACTTCGGTGAACGCGGCTACGCGGTCGCGGACCGGGACGCTGATCAGCAGCCGGTCCTCGTCGACCTCGACATGCCCGCCCAGCACTCGCGCCGCCCGCACCAGTTCGGCCTGTTCGTGCACCATCACGTCGATCCGGTCGCCGCCGAGCCGGGATTTCAACTGATCGGGTGTTCCCTCGGCGATCACCCGGCCGTGGTCGATCACCGAGATCCGGTCGGCGAGCTGGTCGGCTTCGTCGAGGTATTGCGTGGTCAGCAGTACCGACGTGCCACCGCCCACCATGGCGCGCACGGCGTCCCAGACCTCGCTGCGGCCACGCGGGTCCAGGCCGGTCGTGGGTTCGTCGAGGAACAGCACCGCGGGCGCGAGGATCATGCTCGCCGCGATGTCCAGCCGCCGGCGCATGCCGCCGGAGTACGTCTTGGCCGCGCGGTCCTTGGCGTCGGTCAGCCCGAACTGCTCGAGCAGCTCGTCCGCCCGCTGCCGCGCCTTTCGCGTCCCCAGATGAAACAGCCGGCCGAACATCTCGAGGTTCTGCCGGCCGGTCAGGATTTCGTCCACCGCGGCCTGCTGCCCGACCAGGCCGATCTTCTTCTTCACCTCGATGGGCTGCTTGGCGACATCGAACCCAGCGACCTGCGCGTGGCCGCCGTCGTGCTGTAGCAGTGTGGCCAGGATCCGCACCGCCGTCGTTTTGCCTGCTCCGTTAGGTCCTAGCAGGCCGCATACCGTGCCCTGGCCAACGGCCAGGTCGAACCCGTCGAGTGCTTGATGATCTCCGTACCGCTTGCGCAGCCCTTCCGCGTGGACCGCGAGCTGGTCGGCCATTCGAGTACCCCACTCTGTATTAAAACTTGAATGCCGGGCCGCGAGTATGCCTGAGCCAAGGCCGCCTATGCAAACTTGAGTACGTGGCCGTACCGGATCGACGCCTACCAGACGCAGGTGCCGTCGGCCGGCAAAGTTCAGCCAGCTGTCGCTGACAGGCTTCGCTAGTCGGTGCGCAGCACGGCGGCCCAGCTGCCGGGCTCGCCGGGCGAATCCGGTTCTCCCCGCATCGGGTAGGAACCGCTGGTCAGGCGGTCGATCAGGCCCTGCGTCCACTCGATGCCGCCCTGCGCGTTGTGCTCCCACAACGAGTACAGCTCCCACACGTGCGGCGGCCGCTCCGCCGACTTCCGCAGCTGGAGCCCGGCGTCGTCACGTTCCGCCTGCAGCGCGGTCAGCCGCTGCTTGAGCATCTTGATCGCCTCTTCCCGCGGCAACGCGGGCAGCAGGGCCAGGGCGGCGCCGAGCATGTCGGCCTTGTTGTCGGGCTTGCTCAGGGCGTTGCGCAGCAGTTTCTGGAACTCGTGCTCGCCGGCCTCGGTCAGCTCGTAGTCGGTGCGGCCAGGCACGACCCACTCCTCGTGCAGGTAGCCGCCCTTGGTGAGCTGCTTGAGCGCGTGGTAGATCGAACCCCACTTGACGTTCGCCCAGCGGTCGGCGCCCCAGGACAGCAGGTCGTTGCCGATGAGGTACCCGTGGGCGCGCCCGTACCCGCGCACCACTCCGAGCACCAGCAGCCGTGTCGCCGACATGGCAGCTGAGCTTAGTGTGATCGTTCGAGGTCACCCGGGGGCACGGGCGGTCACGACCGGCTGGTAGTAGCCGCTGTCGTCCGGGAACGCCCATCGGATCGCGGTGAATCCGGCGGTTTGCAGCGCTGTGTCCAGTTCCGCGCGGCGCAGCGCGCGGTAGGTGGTCGTGCGCACGGCGGTGTCCCAGCCGGTATCGGTCTGGGTGAGCATGATGTGGTTGAGCGTCAGCGTGCGTTTGTCGTCGGCCCATTCCCACGCCTGGGCGATGATCCGCCGGTCACGGCCGGTGCCGTGGATGCGTGGCGGTACGCCTTGGATGCCGTCGCGCAGGATCTGGTCGTAGTCGCGGATCGTCGCGAGCAGCAGTCCTCCAGGGTGCAGCCGACGACGGATCGAGGTGAGCGCCAGACCGAGGTCCTCGTCGGTGAGCAGGTGCGGCAACGAGTTGTCGCACGAGATGACCGCGTCGAATTCACCCAATTCAGGGATGTCGCGCACGTCGGCCTGGTGGAACTCAGCCGCCAGGCCGCGTGCCTCCGCCTCGGCGCGGGCGCGTTCGATCGACCGTCCACTGAGGTCGGTCCCGGTTACACGGAACCCCTTGGCGGCCAACGGAAGCGCCTGGGTGCCGATCCCGCATGTGCAGTCCAGGATGGACGCGGGCGGCGTGATGCCCTCAAGCAGGCGTGCGAGAACCTCGCCGGTCTGTACCGCGGCCGACCACCAGTCGGCGTAGATGCGGTCGTACGTCCCGGCGAGGTCGTCGTAGAAATCCGTCACTCGGCGGGCGGCGGCGTGGTGTAGAACTTCAGCACGTTGTCCGCGCCGGCACGGGCCTTGTCCGGCGGCGTGCCGAAGGCGACGTCCGCCTCGTACCAGGCTTCGTTGCTGTCCTTCATGAACTTCATGCCTTCGGGGGACATCATCCAGGCCATGACCTCGTCGGAGTCCACCGGTTTGCCGCCGGACCGCAGGTGCAGCATCAGCCCCAGCAGCATGCCGTCCCAGCCGACGCCGACCGCGCCCGGACCGAACTCCGCCCACTTCTTGTCGTCGACGTGGGCGACGTGCTCCAACTCGAAACGGGCCTT
>CBIMJO010001436.1:0-3151 GCA_966244135.1 uncultured Actinocrispum sp.
CTTCGCCGTCGCCGCCCTCACCGAGTCCCACGTGCCCGCCGCCGTCCAACCCGGCGCGGAAGCCCTGATGGCCCACGTCGCCCGAACCCTTCGAGACGCACTACGGACTTGAGCCCGGGTGCGGCGTGGTCAGCGCCTCGATGAGTACTCCAGGATGACGGCCTGCGACCTTCGGGGTTGGTGGGCAGGTCGACCGCTCCCACGGCGAACATCAGGTCGGTGCCCGCGACCGCCGCGATACCGTTCAGGCTCATGCCCACGGTGCCTGCCGGTGCGGGGACCGGTGTGCTGGCCCATGAGCCTGTGTCGCGGTAGGTGGCCAGTGTCGCGCTCGGGGCCTGGAAGTTCTCGATCAGCCACGGGTGGCTGGTGCTGTCCACGGCGACGCCGGGCAGGCGCGCGCTCGGCAGGCCGCCGACCACCTGCCAGGTTTTGCCGTCACAGTGCACGGCGAGTGAACCGCCGCCCTGCATAACCGTGTCGCCGACGACCCACAGATCGCTCGACGAGCGCCCGCCGAGCGCTTTCAGGGCGAGCTGCTGCCCGTCAGCCGCCGCCACATCCCAAAGCACACTGGTCGGGGTAGTCGCAGGCGGTGTACCCAGGTGCCACGTCGGTGGCGGTGGCGGAGGGGTGGACGACGACACGATGCCTCCCCCAGCAAGGTTGTAGCCAAGCAGCCTGGCACAGCAGCCGACCGGCGAACCCCGCCGAGTGGCGCATCGTTGCGTGGCAGCGCGTTGTCGCCTACCAGCCCCGCCGTCCGCTTGTGCCGCAAGCACACGATCCCGTCGCGGCGTCGAACACGGCTCCGGCCTCGGTGTGCTTAGGGGGCCTTACGGGCGCGGTAGGCGGCGGCTTTGAACCGGTTGCCGCATTCCTGCATGCCGCACCAGCGCCGGTTCGCGGTGCGCGAGCGGTCGACGAAGATCCGCGTGCACTCCGGGCGCCCGCATTCCCGCATGGGCGGCCGTTCGCTGCGTAGGTCGGCCAGCGCCCACGCGACCGCCCACCCGACTGACTCCACGTTTCCCTTACGGGTCACGGAGTTCTCGGTCACGCATACGGTCGGCGCGGGGGCGGCGGCGTGGGTGTTGAGCAGGTCGAGGTCGCCGGGCTTGGCGGTGTCCGTGACCAGTCGGTAGACCGCTTCGCGCAGCTCGAGCATGCTGGGGAGGTCGGACGCGGTGACTTCGGGGCGGTCGGTGAGCACCCCGGCCGCGACCGTCCAGTCGGCCAGATCGTCGCTGGTGGCCAGCAGTTCCTCGGGGGAGTCCCGGCGCCATTTCAGCGTGCCGGCCAGGTCCAGCGCGAGATTGCCGCTGACGAACGCGAATTTCACGTCACCATCTTGACAGGTGACATGCCTTCGGCTCAAGCTGAGTCACCCACTAAGTAGGTGACGGAAGGCTGACGTGATCACCCGCGAGCACTACCTGTACTTCACCGGCCGCGCCCTGAGCGGCATGATCGACATCGTCACGGCCCTCGGCGACGACCTGGCCAACCGCCGACCGGCCCTCGACGGCGCGAACAGCCCGTACGCGTTGCTGCACCACTGCCTCGGCGTGGTGACCTACTGGGCCGGCTGGCTCGTGGCGGGCCGTCCGGTCGACCGTGACCGCGGCGCCGAGTTCGTCGCGCACGGACCGGTGGCCGAATTGGTCGGCCGCGCAAGGGAAGTCGAGGAACTGCTGAAGGCCGATGTGTCCGAAGTGGACCCGCGGGCGCCGCTGCACGGGTTTCCACCGCCCGAGTTCGGCGGGCCCGGCATCCCGCTGGATCGCGGGGGAGTGCTGCTGCACGTCTACGAGGAACTGGCGCAACACCACGGCCAGATGGAGATCCTGCGCGACGTGTTGCTGGCGGAGGCCCGGTGAGCCCGTTCGACCGGGTCGACCCGGACCGGCTGCGTTCCGGCTTCGGCGTGAAGTGGGGATCCCTGCCGCCCGGCACCCTCGGCGCGTGGGTCGCGGACATGGACTTCGGTATCCCGCCCGTGGTCCGCGACCGGGTGCTCGAGGTGGTCGAGCGCGGCGATCTGGGCTACCCGTTCTGGACCGGCGAGGACCCGGTCGTCGCGGCGTTCCAGGACCGGATGGCGTCGCGGTTCGGTTGGGCGCCAACGGAAGGCCGCACGCGGGTGTTCACCGACCTGATCCAGGTCCTGCAGGTGATGATCGAGACCACCACCGAGCCCGGCGATGGCGTGGCGATCCACGTGCCGACCTATCCGCCGTTCCTGGCCAGCATCGTCCGCGCAGGGCGCCGCGTCGTCCCGATCCCGATGTTCGACAACGGAAGTCGTTGGGGTTTCGACGTAACCGGCCTGCGGGACTGCCGGTTGCTGGTCCTGGTCAACCCGCACAACCCGACCGGGCGGGTGTTCACGCGCGCCGAACTGGAGGCCTTGGCTGGTGCAGGGGACATGGTGGTGCTCGCCGACGAGATCCACGCGGACCTGACCTATCCGTCCTTTGTGCACACTCCGTTCGCCTCGCTGGGCCCGGACGTCGCCCGCCGCACGGTCACCGCCACCTCGGCGACCAAGGCGTTCAACCTGGCCGCCATGCGGTGCGCGGTCGCGCACATCGGTCCGGACGAGGTGAAGGCGAAGCTCGACGCTGCCCCGCTGGACATCTTCGGCCAGCCCGGCATCCTCGGCCGCGCCGCGACCGTCGCCGCCTGGCGGGAAGGCGACGCCTGGCTCGCGGGGCTGATGGACCGGCTCACCGAGAACCGGCGCATGGTCACCGAGTGGGCGCCGGGCCCGTTCCACCCGCCCGAGGCGACCTACCTGGCCTGGCTGCGGCTCGGCGTCGACGCGGCCGCCATCGAACACCGGGCCAGGGTGAAACTCAGCCCGGGCGCGGAATTCAGCGCGCCAACCACGGTGGATACCCGCGAATTCGTGCGGCTAAACATGGCGACCAGTCCGGACATTCTTCGGGAAATTCTCGACCGGCTCCAGGAATGTCTCGAATGGGTCGATACGTCCGACTTGGTGACCAAGTAACCTACTTTCGGCGGTAGTCGTGAGAGCCATTCGGATTAAAGGTAGGGATGAGTTCACTGAAGGTGTCCGCGCGGTAGCGGACAGCTTCAGCCCTGCACCAAAACTCCGAGGAACCTTATGACCCTGCGAAACACC
>CBIMJO010001437.1:0-3148 GCA_966244135.1 uncultured Actinocrispum sp.
GCTGGTCCACTGTGGATCTACCTGGCTGTCTCTGGGGCCGCCGCGGCTTTGACCCTGGCCGCCACGCTGCTGACTACTCGGCTGGTCCTTCGATCCTCGCCCGTGGAGGCCGCGACTGCTCCTCGGTAGCTTCGGTTCTTCTAGGTGGGTTTGTCCTCGCCGGACGGGCTGACCACCCAGAGGGGGCGCGCCCCCTTCCTCCGGTATGGCCTGCCCGAAGGGAACCACATCCGCCAAGCGGGCGCCCGGCTTTTTCGGGGTGTTGCTTGGGTTTTTCGGGCACCCGCTTGACAGATGCGATTGCGCAAGCGCCAGGCCATACCGGCGGAAGAGGGCACGAAGGCGGGGTTTGTGACGCTTCACGCCCTACCGCAAACCCCGCAAGGGACAACCGCCGTTGCCGCAATGGAAAGAGGACCTCAAGAGCGTCCGCGCCCGGTTGAGCACGCCCTGGCACACATGAAGTCCTGGAACATCCTGCGCAACTGCCGCCGGAAACACGATGGCGTCTGGCATGCCACCCGAGGCATCGCCCTGATGCGCAACCCGCCATGACGGCCTGACCGGCCGTCCCCGATGTCGCCTGCCGCCGCCGTGTTCTGTTGTCCACGAACGCGCTTGATCATTACGGGGCCTTTAGCTGGGTGTCCTCGCCGGACGGGCTGACCACCCAGAGGGGGCGCCCTCGCGTTCATGGGTCACCTACATAGGTGAAGCCCTTACAGGAAGCGAAAATCGAGGGTTCGGGCCGGTAGTATAGAAGCATGCAAGGCAGCACAAGTTATTGGAACAAAACAAAAGAAGAGATGGTCGCTGCCCTGCAGGCGTTTGAGGCTCAGGCTCGGCAGATCCACTATGCACGGCTGGAACTGGTGGCCCACATGAACGGCCAAGCAGTCGCCAACGAATTGGGCTACAGCAACACTGTGGCGTTGATGATCTACGCGTTGCGGATCTCACCGAAGGAAGCCAAGACGCGTCTGGCGCAGGCTGAAGCTCTGTTCCCGAGCATCACGCCTGCTGGATCGGTGATTGAGCCCGCTCTGCCCTCCACCTCCGCTGCCTTGGCCGCCGGAGACATCGGGTCTGAGGCGGTGGATGTGATCCGTAGAACCCTCAAGGACTTGCCGGATCTGGAGCCGGAGAAGCTCGCGTTGGCCGAGTCCACGATGGTCGCTCAGGCAGCTGAGGACGATCCCAATGCGTTGGCCCGCTTCGGCACCCGGGTGCGCAACATCGTGGATCCCGACGGACCGCCCCCACCCGAGCCGGAACCCAAGCAGCCGGACCGGATGCTGCACACCCACAACCGACGCGATGGCGGCATCGACTTCCGTGGCCACCTCCCCGCTGAAGACGCCCACCTGCTGCACCCCGTGATTAAGAAAGGCGAACAGCGTCCCACCGACCCCGCCGACGACCGGGGTCAGGCTGAACGCACCGCCGATGCCTTCGTGGAGACTCTGCGGATGGCTGCTCAGTGCCCTGCCCAGCCCACAAAGAACGGGCTGCGCACCCCAGTCGCCATCACCATCTCGTATCAGGACCTGGTGAAGGACCTCGACGAACGCATCCTCGTCAGCCCCGACACCTACCTCACCGCGAGGGAAGCGCGGCGGATCGCCTGCGACTCCCATCTGTTCCCGGCAGTGCTGGGCAGCAAATCCGAACCCCTCGACATCGGCGTCGGCGCCTACGTGGTGCCCGCGCACATCCGCAGAGCCCTCATCCTCCGCGACGGCGGATGCGCCTTCCCCAGCTGCGACGCGACCGCCAGCGTGTGCGATGCCCACCACGTCATCCACTGGTCCAACCACGGCCCCACCAAAGTGGACAACCTAGTGCTGCTCTGCCCACACCACCACCGCCTCGTACACCGCAGCGACTGGACCATCCAGATGGTCAACCGCAGCCCGCAGTTCATCCCGCCCGCGTACATCGACCCGACCCGCACCCCACGCACCAACTCCGCCCGAAGACCACTCCCCACCGCCGCCTGACCCCAGGGACCCGTGATCCCTGGGGCTACAGGTGTGGCCGCGGTGGGCACGTCTTAGCCGCAACCGCCGGCGTGGCCCTGGTCGCCGGATACGCCAAGCGGTTCCGTAGACGACGGCAATGTCTGTGCCGGTTGGGTTTCGGTGCGGAGGTGGTTGGCGAAGTCCGCTAGGCGGTCGAGGCCCCAGAAGCGGCTGAAGCCGTGGACGAAGAAGGGGACGCCGAAGACGCCGTCGCGGCAGATCTCCTGGAGGATGCCGGCGCCTTCCTTGCGCCGCACGGGATCGTCGCTCGCGGCGGTCACTTCGTGGGGGTCGAGGCCGAGGGTGGTGGCGATGTCGGCGATGACCGTGTGGTCGCAGATGTTCCGGCCTTGTTCCCATCGGGCTTGGTAGGCCAGGGCGATGTACTCGGGGCCGCGGCCCTGCTCGCGGGCGACCAGGTACCCCAGGTGTGGGATCTCCCAGATCGGGTCGCGGTCCACTGGCCAGGTCAGCGGAGCTTGCCGCGCCTCGGCGATCCTTCCGATGTCCTGGAGGATGTAGAGGTGTTTGGCTCTGGACATCGCTGAGTAGGGGAACTTTCCACCCAGCTCGGTCAGCAGCTCGGTGCTCCGTGGGTCCGGCTCCCAGAACGGCACCCATTCCACCGCCGAGGCGACGTCCGCGTACTTGTCGAGCAGTTCCCGGTACGCCAGCCACGAGTAGGGGCTGCGGAGCGAGAAGTAGAACCTGGGCTCGCGTTTTCTTCCCATGGTGGACCGCCTTGCCTTGCCTCGCTTGTGTCTGGACACGCTCTAGTGCCATGTGGACCCGCTCCGTCTGCACGGGGGACAGGCGGAGCGGATCTACACGGCACTAGGTCACTAGGTCACCAGGCCGCCGTCGACGCCGAGGACCTGCCCGGTGATGTACCCGGCCCGGTCGGAGACCAGGAACGACACGAGGTCCGCGACCTCCTCCGGCCGGCCGAACCGCCCCAGCGGGATGCGCTCGACCATCTTGCCGACGTGCTCCGCCGACAGCTCGGAGAGCATGTCGGTCTCGATGAAGCCCGGGGCGACGGCGTTGGCGCGCACGCCGTACGCCCCGGCCTCCTTGGCGAGCGACCGGGTGAACCCGATGATGCCCGCCTTGGTCGCCGCGTAGTT
>CBIMJO010001438.1:0-3147 GCA_966244135.1 uncultured Actinocrispum sp.
CAGTCCGCCGGTCCCCGCGCCAATGATGATCACGTGCATCGGACTCTCCCATGCTCTCCGATAGAGAAGATCAGAGACTAAATATCTCTCTGACAGAGAGATTAAGCAGATGGAGAGATCGTGTCAACCGACAATCGCGGGGAGCTGCTCGCAGCACTGGCCGAGGCCTCGAGGATGTCGGCCGGACGTGGCGTGTTCTTCCATCAGACGGTCGCCGCCCGGCTCGGCATCAACACGACCGACCTGAACTGCCTGAACCTGCTCCAGATGAGTGGTCCGTTGCCCGCCGGGCAACTCGCCGAACAGGTAGGCCTGACCAAGGGCGGCGCGATCACCGCTGCGCTGGACCGGCTGGAACGTGCCGGGTACGTCGAGCGTGAGCGGGACCCGGCCGACCGGCGTCGCACGATCGTCCGGCATACCCGGAAAGCCCTCGATGACATCGGTCCGCTGATGCCCGGTGACGTGTGGGAGGAGGTCTACACCCACTTCACCGACGACGAGCTGCGCGTTGTCCTCGAGTACACCGAGCGCTCGAGCGAGGCCGCGAGGATCTCTGTGGAAAGACTGACCCAAACCTGACACGAACTGTCAGCTACTGGTGTGAGGATCACTGCCATGACCAACTCATTCGGATCCACCAACTGGGAAGAGCAGACCTTCGCCGAGGCAGGCGACGGGGTGAAGATCGCCCATGCCAAGGTGACCTTCAAGTACGGCGGCCACCTCACCGGCGAGAGCAACTCCAACTGCCTGCTCACCTACCTGCCCGACGGCACCGGCACCTACGTCAGCTCGGAGCTGTTCACCGGCACTATCGAGGGCAGGCAGGGCACGGTCGTCATGCAACAGGAAGGCCGGTTCGACGCCGAGAGGATCACCGGCACATGGACCATCACCCCTGGGTCCGGCACCGGCGACCTCAAGGACGCCACCGGACATGGTTCGTATGACATGAAGATGGGCGTGCCCACAGTCGACTACGAGTTCAAGAGCTGACGCGGGTTCCGGGGCTGATCGCCAGGACGCGAAGGGCAAGCTGCAGTTCGAGGGTGCGTTCTGGAGTCTGCCAGTCGGAGCCGAGCAGGGAGGAGATCCGGTCCAGGCGCTGGACGACCGTGTTCACGTGGACGTGCAGGACGTCCTTGGCGCGGGTGAGGCTTTGACCGCAGTCGAAGTAGGTGCGCATGGTCCGGATCAGTTCGGTGCCCCGCCGGGCGTCATAATCGAGCACTGGACCGAGAGTTGTGCGCAGGAATCCGTCCACATCGGCCCGGTCACCGAGCAGCACGCCGACGAAACCCAGCCCGGACAACGAAGCACCCTTGCCGGACTGGCCCAGGGCCCGCAGCGCGCGCAGGCAGCGCCCGGCTTCGGCATGAGCGGCCGCGAGGTCGACCGGGCCGGTTGCCGGGCCTGCGGCACCGACCGTGACCGGGCATCCGATGGAGGCGCTCAGGGTCTGTGCGAGCTTGTCCGGATCTGCGTCGACGGCGAGCAACACGACCTCTTCGGCGTGCACACCAACCAAGGCGGCATGTCCAGACGCTGCTGCGGCCAAGCGACCACGGGACACGCCGTCGGCGTGCGCGATCAGCACCGTCAGTGGTGAGGTCAGGTCCACGCCCAGGCGACGGCCGCGGGCGATCAAGGTCGCCGGGTTGCGGTCGGGCGCGGTGAGCAGGTCGGTGAGCAGTTCACCGCGAACCTGTTCCTCCACATGAGCGACGGAACGCCGTAGCAGCAACAAAAGCGCGGTCACCAGGCCGGCTCGTTCGAACAGGAGGCGGTCGGCGTCCGGGAGCGTCGGCCGCCCGGTGAGGACGAGGCTGCCCAGCAATTCCGGGCCGGCCAATGCCGCGCACACCCAGGTGTCCCCATTGGACACAGCGCGTCCCGACGCCTGTGCCCGCGCGACGGTATGTGCCGGTGGGACAACAGTGGGCCCGACACAGGCGAGCTCGACCCCGGTGGCGTCGTGCAGGACGATCCCACCGTCGAGCACCTGGGCGACAGCAGCCGCGACCTCGGGCACGTCGGCGCCGCGCAACACCAGCGCGGTGAGGCGATCATGTACCTCCTCGGCGCGGCGGATGTCGGAGTTCGCCCGGCGCGTTTCGGCCAGCAACTGGGCGTTGTCGATGGAGATCGCCGCGTGGTCGGCCAGCGACGACAGCAGAGCCACCTCTTCGGGTGAATATGACCGAGGTGCTCGATCTGCGGCGTACAGCACACCGATCACCCTGCGCCCCAACGTAAGCGGCACGCCGATGATCGACACGAGTCCTTCCTCCTGGACAGCGGTGTCGATTGTTCGCGTGTGTTTGAACCGGCTGTCGGCGAAGTAGTCCGGCGTGGCGTAGGGGCGGGCGGTCTGCGCGACCAGACCGCCGAGGCCTTCGCCGATCCCCAGCGAGAGCTGTTGGAACAGCGCCGAGACCGAGCCTTCGGTGACTCGCATGTAGGTCTGGGCACCGGTGTCGTCGTTCAGGCTCAGGTACGACACGTCCACACCGAGCAGCATCCGTACCCGGTGCACGATCGATCGCAACACCGCGTCCGGGTCGCGCAGTCTGGCCAGGTCAGAGGCGGTGTCCACCAGCGCCGACAGCTCTGCTTCCCGGCGCTGGTGCTCCACGAGGGTGTGCCGGACGCACAGCGCCGCGTCGGTCGCCGCAGTCCACTCGGCGGCCTCGTCCGGCGGCAGGCCGAGAGCGCGGCCGGCGGCCAGCTTGGTCAGCTGTTCACCGTCCGCGCCCTCGGCGAGCAGCTCAAGCAGCTCCCGGAACGCGTTCACGCGTGCCATCTTGTCCCAGGGACACGCCTCGCGTCTCCCTTGCGAGCAGTACGGCCACCACAGTGACCACGCACATCGCGGCCACGTAGATCGACACCGGCCAAGCCGAACCGCTCTCCTTCAGCAGCGCTGTGGCGATCAGCGGCGCCACCGCGCCGGACGCGAGCGAGGCCAGCTGGTACCCGATCGACGCGCCGGAGTACCGCATCCGCGTGTCGAACAGCTCCGAGAAGAACGCCGCCTGCGGCCCGTACATCGCGCCGTGCAGCAGCAGGCCGAGCGTCACGCCGAGGACGATCATCCCGAACGACTTGGTGTTCAGCATGGTGAAGAACAGGAACGCCCAGACC
>CBIMJO010001439.1:0-3147 GCA_966244135.1 uncultured Actinocrispum sp.
GCAGGCCGTGTCGACCGTGACGGCCGGGCCTTCCAGGCCGAGCGTGTAGGAGATGCGGCCGGACGCGGCGCCGGCGCCCATACCGGTGCCGACGCTGCCGTCCACGTCGTTGAGCGAGTTCAGCGTCAGGTACGCGTAGTCGGTGCCGCTCAGGCCGACGAATACGCCGGTCTTGCTGCCCTTGAGCCGGTTCGCGTCCAGCCCGGCGCGTTCCAGCGTCTCCCAGGCGGTCTCCAGCAGCAGCCGCTGCTGCGGGTCCATGGACAGCGCCTCCCGCGGCGAGATGCCGAAGAACCCGGGGTCGAACTCGGCGAGCCGGTCCAGGAAGCCACCCGCGCGGGTGATCTGCGCGCCGCCCTCGTCCAGCCCGGCCAGGTCCCAGCCGCGGTCGGCCGGGAAGCCGGTGATGGCGTCCCGCCCGGACACCACCAGGTCCCACAACTGCTCGGGCGAGCCGGTCCCGCCGGGGAACCGGCAGCTCATCGCCACGATCGCGATCGGCTCGGTGGCCGCGGCGACCAGCCGCGCGTTCTCCCGCCGCAGCCGCTCGGTCTCCTTGACAGAGGCGCGCAGGGCGGCCACAACCTTGTCACTGGGCATCGGGTCCATAGGCGTGAGTGAACTTCACCGCATGCCCGCAATCCCCTAGTTGTTGTGTAGCGGAATCACTAGCGACGCGGCCCCCACGATGCCAGCCATGAGCCCGATACTGTTCGTCAGTACGTCCGGAAGCGGCATGCTCAACCCGATGCTCGTGGTCGCCGCCGAGATCGCCCAGCGCGGCACCGAAGTGTGGTTCGCGTGCGACGAGGAACACCAGGACGACGTGGAGAAGGTGGAGGGCCTGCGGTTCGCCTCGCTCGGCCCGGAGATCCCCGAGCTGACCCCGACCAAGTGGGACGAGGGCACCTACCGGGAGATCACGCAGCGGACCAAGTGGAAGGCGCTGCGCGCGACCGCGTTGCACACCTGGCCGCCGAGCCTGCGGCCGGACAAGTATGTGCGGCTCAGTGGGATCGCCGACGAGGTCAAGCCGGGGCTGATCGTCACCGACACGATCGCGCGGTTCGCCGGCCGGCTGGCCATCACGCGCAAGATCCCGTATGTGATCGCGGCGCCGTTCATGCCGAGCAACGTGCTGTTCCCGCGCGTTCCCAAGGGGTTCCCGATGCCGAACTCGGGGCTGCCGCTGAAGATGTCGCTGGGCCAGAAGATCTCGCACCGGATGCTGAAGCTGCGCAAGATGCGGATGATGTTCAACCCGACCATGGTCAACGCACTCAAGGGTGCCATCAGGACCAACACGGAACTGGGCATCAGCAAGGAAAGCGGCGCGCCTGGGGCCATTGTGGAGCATGCCGAGCTGCTGCTGTCCTACACCGTGCCGGGGATGGACTACCCGATCCCGTTGCCGGAGAAGATGCACCTGCTGGGCGCGATGGTCCCGCCGCTGCCCGAGGCTCCGCCCGGCGAGCTGACTTCCTGGCTGGACGCGCACGAGTCGATCGTCTACATGGGACTTGGCACGATCACCCGGCTGACCCGCCAACAGGTGGAGGCGTTCGTCGACGTCGCCCGCAAGCTAGACGGCCAGCACCACGTGTTGTGGAAACTGCCTCGGGCGCAACAGGACCTGCTGCCCGAGGCACTGCCACCGAACCTGCGCGTCGAGGCCTGGGTACCGTCGCAATTGGACGTTCTGGCGCACCCGCATGTCCGGCTGTTCCTCAACCACGGTGGTGGCGGCGGGTTCAACGAGGGCCTGTACTTCGGCAAGCCGATGGTGATCTACCCGCTCTGGGTGGACTGCCACGACCAGGCCGTGCGCGGCGAGGACGCCGGGATCAGCCTGACGCTGAACAACTCCGACACGATCGACGTCGAGGATGTCGTCAGCAAGATCACCCGCGTGCTCACCGAACCGTCGTTCCGTGAGCGTGCCGAAGAGTTCCGCGCGCGGCAGCTGGCCGCCGGTGGCCGCGAGACCGCCGCCACGATGATCCTGGACGTGTACAACCGGTTGGGAGCGTAGGCAATGGCGGTCACGATCGACTTCCCGCGCCGCAAGCACGGGCAGATCTCCCCGCCGGCGGAGTACGCCGACCTGCGTCAGCGGGAGGGCCTGGTCCGCTCGCAGCTGCCCAACGGCAGCACGGTCTGGCTGGTCACCCGGCACCAGGACGTGCGGACCGTGCTGACCAGCCCGCAGATCAGCTCGAACCCCACGCACGAGGGTTTCCCGAACCTCGGTGACGTGCAGACGGTTCCGTTGCCGGAGCAGATCCCCGGCTGGTTCGTCGGCTATGACCAGCCGGATCACGGCCGGTTCCGCAAGACGCTGATCCCCGAGTTCACCGTGCGCAAGATCCGTGAGCTGCGGCCGGCGATCGAGAAGATCGTCAGCGGCCGGGTGGACGCGATGCTGGCCGCCGGCCCGCCCGCCGACCTGGTGAACGACTTCGCATTGCCGGTGCCGTCGCTGGTGATCTGCGCGATGCTCGGCGTGCCGTACTCGGACCACGAGTTCTTCGAGGAGCACACCCGGACGCTCGTGCGCTTCACCTCCACTCAGGAGGAACGTGAGGAGGCAGTCGGGGCACTTGTCACGTATCTGAACCGGCTGGTGTCGATCAAGCAGCGGTTCCGTGGCACTGACCTGATCTCCAAGCTGCTCGGCGGTGATTCGCTGACAGCCGAGGAGATCGTGGGCGTGGGCCTGCTGTTGCTGATCGCGGGGCATGAGACGACCGCGAACAACATCGCCATCGGCACCGTCATGCTTTTGCTGAACCGCCAGTGGATCGGGGACCCGCGCGCGGTGGAAGAGGTGCTGCGGTTCGCTTCCGTGGCCGACCTCGTGTCGTTGCGGGTCGCTGTCGAGGATGTCGAGATCGGCGGGGAGCTGATCCGGGCCGGTGAGGGCATCGTACCCTTGGTGGCGGCGGCGAACCACGACGTCGAGGCGTTCGACCGGGCCGCCGAGTTCGACCCGAGCCGGCCGGCCAAGCACCACGTGGCCTTCGGGTACGGCGTGCACCAGTGCCTGGGCCAGAACCTCGTCCGCGCCGAGATCGAGATCGCCTACCAGGTGCTGTTCTCGCGGATCCCCACGCTCGACCTCGCCATGCCGGTGGAGGACCTGCCGTT
>CBIMJO010001440.1:0-3140 GCA_966244135.1 uncultured Actinocrispum sp.
GTGGGTGCATGAGGGACAAGGCGATCCGGGCTATCGCCGCCGCGGCGATCGCCGCCGCGGGTCTCGCCGGGCCCGCGTTACCGGCCTCAGCCGCTCCACCGCCGCCGTCCCTGGCCCCTGCCCGGACGGTCACGTTGGTCACCGGGGATCAGGTCCGGCTCGACTCGACCGGGCTGACTCGCGTGCACGCGGCACCGGGCCGGGAAAAGGTCGGATTTCTGACCCAGCGCGACGTACGGGGCGATGTCCACGTCACGCCGTTCGACGCGCTCGCGCAGGTGCGGTCGGGCCGGCTCGACCCGCGCCTGTTCAACGTCACCGAGCTGCTCGCCGACGGCTACGGCGACGCCGACCGCGGCGACATCCCGTTGATCGTCACTGGGACCAAGGCGAAAGCCGCCCAGACCGTCCGTGAACTGCCCAGCGTCAACGGTTCGGCGGTCCGCGCGGCCAAGAGCAGCACGTTCTGGAACGCCCGGGGCGAGGCCAGGATCTGGCTGGACGGCCCGATGCACGCCACGCTGGACCACAGCGTGCCGCAGATCGGTGCGCCGGCCGCGTGGAAAGCCGGGTACACCGGGAAGAACACAACGGTCGCGGTGCTGGACACGGGCATCGACCCCACGCATCCGGACCTGACCGACGCGGTCGCGGACGCCAAGGACTTCACCGACAGCCCGAGCGGGACCGTCGACAAATACGGCCACGGCACGCACGTGGCGTCGATCGTGACCGGCAACAACAACCCGTACACGGGGGTCGCGCCGGACACGAAGCTGTTGATCGGCAAGGTGCTCGACGACCGCGGCAGCGGCACTGAGTCGACCGTGCTGGCCGGCATGGAGTGGGCCGCGCACAGCGGCGCCCAGGTGATCAACATGTCGCTGGGTGACGACACCCCCAGTGATGGCACCGATCTGGTGTCCGAGGCCGTCAACCGGCTCACCGCCGAGACCGGCACGTTGTTCGTCGTCGCCGCTGGCAACAACGCCCGCACGCCCGGCTCCCCCGCGGCCGCCGATGCCGCGCTGACCGTCGGCGCGGTCGACCGCAACGACAACCTCGCGGACTTCTCCAGCCGAGGGCCGCGGTACCACGACAACGCGATCAAGCCGGAGATCACCGCTCCTGGCGTGGACATCGTCGCCGCGCTGGCGAAGGACAGCGTGATCGGCCGGACGCACCAGCACGTCGGCGACAACCACGTGGTGATCTCCGGAACCTCGATGGCCACTCCGCATGTCGCTGGGGCCGCGGCGATCCTGGCCGGGGAACACCCGGACTGGAAGGCGCCGCAACTGAAGGCCGCGTTGATGAGCTCGGCCAGACCGAACGCCTCGCTGACCGTGTTCGAGCAGGGCGCGGGCCGGGTCGATGTCGCCAAGGCGGTCGCGTCGACCGTGCAGGCGTCGGTCGGCAGCATCAGCAACGGAGTCGTGCGCTGGCCCCACACCGACGACCAGGCCATCGCGAACGTCGTGTCCTACCACAACTCCGGCACGGCGCCGGTGACGTTGAACCTCGCCGCGGACGTCAAGGATCCCGCCGGAAAGCCCGCTCCCGCCGGGATGTTCACCGTCTCCCCCGCCTCGCTGACCCTCGCGCCCGGCGCTTCCGGGCAGGCGACGGTCACCACGAACACGGCGGTCAATGGTGCTGACGGGATCTACACGGGCGTGGTCACGGCCGGGGACATCCGGACGCCGATCACGGTCACGCGTGAGGTGGAGAGCTACGACGTCACGCTGAACTTCGTGAACACCGACGGAAAGCCCACCGCGGACTACGCATACCGGCTGGTCAGCCTGACCAAACCCGAGCAGTACGTGCCGTTCGACGCGTCCGGGACGGTGCACCTGCGGGTGCCCAGGGACCACTACTACCTCGAGTCGCAAGTGTTCACTGTGGACGGCAAGCTGTCCGTGTTCATCGAGCCGGACCTGGACATGAACGCCACCAGGTCGGTCACCGTCGACCCGCGGCGGAGCAAGCCCGCCGGGATCGCGCTGGAACGGCAGAGCGCCAGGCCCGGGGAGAAGTTCGTCGAGTTCGCGCGGTCGACGACTTACGGCGGCAAGGACTTCCTGGACACCAAGATCCAGCCCGGGGAGTACTCGGACATCGTCGTCAGCCCATCGCAGACCGCCGCCACCGGGCAGTTCCGGTACTCGGTCGGCGGCCGGTTCGCCGAGCAGGCCAAGGACGGCAGCTTCGACGCCAGCCCGTACCTGTACAACGTGCGAGCGGACGTGAACGGCCGCATGCCCGCTGATCCAGTGCTTTCCGTGCGAGACAAGGACTTGGTGAAGGTCACGACCACCCATGGCGCGACCCGCCCCGGCACCGTCGGCACCCGGGAGAACATGATCACCAAGCCGTTGCCGTACACGCTGACCGAGTACTACTCGCCGGAAACGCCATGGGACACGTTCTTCAGCGAGCAGGCCGACGGCTACATCCGCAACCTGTTCAGCAGCGCACCGGCCAGCTTCCCGCGGGTGCGCACCGCGACGGACTCGTACAACCTGGCGGTGCTCGGCCCGGACCTGCCGTCCTACCCGAGCAGGCCGACCCGGTATGCCAGCCGCGCCGGGGACACGATGGTCTTCCAGATCCCGCTGTTCTCCGACTCAAGGAACGACCGCGAGGGTTACTCCCTGTTCAACGCCACTTCGACATTGTCCCGCAACGGGGTCGAGATCGGCCGGGGCACGAGTGCGAGCGGGTTGTTCGACGTGCCACCGGGTCCGGGCACCTTCCAGCTGCACGTCGACGTCACCCGGGACGCGGCCGTGACGAGCCGGGTCGTGGCGGACTGGACCTTCACGTCCGACACCGTGCCGGCTGACGCCGGGGCGCAACTGCTGCCGTTGATGGCATTGAAGTTCGCGCCCACAGTGGACGGTCACAACCAAGCGCCGCGAGTGTTGCCGAGCATCGTGCCGGTCTTGGTGAACCACAACCAGGGCGCTCAGGCGAAGCCGACAGCCATCCAGGTCTCCCACGACCAGGGCAAGACCTGGCAGCGGGCGCCGTTGCTGGACCTTGGCGGCAGCTGGTTCACGGTGCTGTTCCACCCGCCCGGCGCGAAGTCGGTGTCCCTCAAGGCATCCGCGCAGGACAAGAACGGCAACGGCGTC
>CBIMJO010001441.1:0-3138 GCA_966244135.1 uncultured Actinocrispum sp.
AACTCCCGCATGGCGTCCATCGCCCGATGCGCTAGCCCGCCCGGCGCGATGAGCACACAGTCGGCGTCGTCCGGGTCCTCGACATAGACGCGGGCGACGTCACCCGAGAGGTCGTACTGGAACAACTCGTCGATCTTGCCGCCGGTGAACTGCCGGCGGGTGTAGAGAACCTTGTCCTCGAACAGCAGTGCCGGTTCGCCGAGCGCGAGCATGCCGTCCAGCAGGCCGCGAGCCTCATGGAACGGCGACAGTTCAAACAGCGAGAGCCCAGGCACGCCAACGAAGTGCTTCTGCAGGTTCTGGCTGTGGGTCGGGCCGTAGCCGCGATGCCCGCCGGAGGGACAACGGACCACCAGCGGCAGCCGGACCCGGCGGCCGTACATGGACACCGACTTGCTCGCGAAGTTCACGATCTGGTCGAACGCCAGCGCGGCGAAGTCGCCGAACATGATCTCGACGATCGCCTTCTCTCCCGCCAGCGCCATTCCCGCCGCCACACCCACGATCGCGCCCTCGCTCAACGGAGCGGCGTGCACCTGGTCCGGGTAACGCGTCGACAGGCCTTTGGTGATCTTGAACGCGCCGCCGTACGGGTCGAGGACGTCCTCGCCGAACAGGTGCACGTCCGGGTCCGCGCCGAGCACGGAGTGCAGCGCCTGGTTGAGGTTCTCACCTACCCGCACACCGGCTCCCTCGCCGCGATCTCCCGGGCCACCTGGTCGATCCGGGTACGCGCTTCGGCGTCGAGCCGGTCGAACCGATGTGGGTCCACAGCGCGGTATCGCGGGTACCAGTCGTGTTCTCTCGCCGTGCGCAACTCTTGCTCACTGCGGGTGTCGTCGCCCTTGCTGTGCGGGCCGAGGCGGTGCGTGGCGAACTCGACCACAAGCGGCCGGGATTCGGTGCGGACCCGGTCCACGAGCTTGCCCAGTTCGTTCCGGATCTGGGTTATGTCGGTCTCCTCGGTGCGGTAGTGGTCGATACCGAAGGCCGCGGCCCTGCCCGCGATCGTTCCGGCCAGTTGGAGCGCCGTGGGGGTGGACTGGGCGATTCCGTTGTGTTCCACCACGACCAGCAACGGCAGGTCCCACAGGCTCGCCATGTTCAGCGCCTCGTACACCGCGCCTTCACCCCATGTGCCGTCTCCAATGTGGACACACGCTAGCGATCCAGGTTCTTTCCGCTTCAGATGCAGGGCGACTCCAGTGGCCACCGGCAGGCTCTCGCCCTGCACTCCGGTGGACAGGAACCGTTCCTTGAACAGGTGCTGACTGCCGCCGACACCACCGCAGATCGCGCCCGCACGGCCCATGATCTCGGCGAGCAGTCCGGCCGGGTCGTCGAACCGGGCCAGGTAGTGGCCGTGCCCGCGGTGGTTGCTGAACACGTAGTCGTTGTCCGCGAGCAACGTGCGCAGCGCGACGGGGATGTACTCCTGCCCCAGGCAGGTGTGCGTGGTGCCGCTGAGCAGGCCCTCGCCGAACAGCTCCAGCAGCTTCTCCTCGAACCGCCTGATCAGCAGCAACAGCGCCAGATCCGCATCCGATCCCATGTCACCCCAGCTGGTCTAGACCTGACCTCGGGGCGACCGTATCAG
Source organism: uncultured Actinocrispum sp. (assembly GCA_966244135.1). Classification (GTDB taxonomy): domain Bacteria; phylum Actinomycetota; class Actinomycetes; order Mycobacteriales; family Pseudonocardiaceae; genus Kibdelosporangium. The sequence goes on from CBIMJO010001441.1 coordinate 1,598, forward strand.
GTATGGTCCGCCCATCGCTGCCGTTGAGGGGAACCGACTTTGACCAGTGAGGCGGATCGTCACGCTCGGGAGATCGCCGCGCTACGCAGGGAAATCGCCGGGCTGCGCGACTATATCGCCAGCACGGTCAAGGAAGCGGTCCGCGCCGGCCGCCGGAACATGGCCCAGACCGCCGAACTGGAGGCCACCCTGCAGAGCGCGGCCTTCGTCCGCGCCGAAATGCCCACCGCCCGGCCATTGTCGTCACCCCAGCGCACCCTCACCTACGCGTTGTCATTGGCTCCTCGCGGTGGGATGGCGTTGGAGTTCGGCGTGTACACGGGTTCGACCCTCGAAGTGATCACGTACGCCCGCGACAAGAAGGCGGTGTACGGCTTCGACTCCTTCGAGGGCCTCCCCGAGGAATGGCGCCCGGGCTTCCCGGCGGGCACCTTCGCCACGGAGAGCCTCCCGGACATCCCCGGCGCCGAGCTGGTCGTCGGCCGATTCGACCAGACCCTGCCCGCGTTCATGGCCGATCACGATGACCCGGTGGACTTCCTGCACGTGGACTGCGATCTGTACTCGTCGACCAGGACCGTCCTCGATCACGTCGGCCACCGGCTGCACCCTGGGTCGATCGTCGTCTTCGACGAGTACCTCAACTACCCGGGCTGGCCGGAGCACGAGCATCGCGCGTGGCAGGAGTACGTCGCGCGCACCGGCCTGAGTTTCGAATATGTCGGCTACACCGTCGACCACGAACAGGTCATCGTGCGCGTCGGCTCCTGACAACCGAGGGCTGGTGTTAACGCTAACTCTCCGCCTAACATGAGCGTCCCTCACGTTCGACGGAAGGGTCCACCATGCGGACGATTTCCGCGGTCCTGGCCGCCATCGCGGTCGCCTCGGTCACGCTCACCGGATCGGCGTACGCGGCCGGTACCGAGTCCGGAACGCTCAACGTGCTCACCTACAACGTCGCAGGTCTGCCCGAAGGGATCTCCAGCGCGCCCACGCCACGCGCGTCGAGCACCACGGCCATCGGGCAACGGCTGGGCCCCTACGACCTGGTCAACGTGCAGGAAGACTTCAACTATCACGCGAATCTCTACGCGGCGGACACCCATCCCTACCGGACACCGACGAGCGGCGGCGCCGGGATCGGCAGCGGCCTCAACACCGTCTCGTCCCTGCCCTACGACACCGACGACTTCGAACGCACCCGCTGGAACTCGTGCCAGTTCGACTCCGGCGACTGCCTGACGCCCAAGGGCTTCACGTTCATGCGGCTGCGGCTGACCGAGGGCGTCTACGTCGACGTCTACAACCTGCACACCAACGCCGGTACCAACCCGGGCGACCAGTCGTCCCGCGCGGACAACCTCCGCCAGCTGACCGCATTCATCGGCACGCATTCGGCGGGCAACGCCGTGATCGTCATGGGCGACACGAACACGCGCTCCACGCGGGACGGCGACACCATCCGCGACCTGGTGGCACCGCTCGGGCTCACCGACGCCTGGGTGCAGCAGGTGCGCGGCGGGACGCCGCCGGCCCTC
>CBIMJO010001442.1:0-3137 GCA_966244135.1 uncultured Actinocrispum sp.
TTGAGGCCCTTGAGCGGTTCGATGCCCTGGGGCGTGGTGAAATAGCCCGGATCGGCCGCGTAGTGGCCGGTGTTCGTGTGGTACGAGGCCACATACTGGGTTGCCGCGGTGATCGGTACCGGATGGTCGAAGGTCATGGTCTGCCAGCCTTCGAGTGCCTCGCCGGTGAAGGTGCCGGTCGCCAGCTGGCGGCCGTCCGCTGACCACAGCGTCCCGGTGTGCTGGCCGGTGTTGCCTTTGCCCTTGTAGAACCGGATGCCCTGGATCTGTCCGTCCTTTTCGGACTGGAAACGGACGCCCAGTTCCAGCACGGTCGGATCGTTGATATCGGCTGTCGCCGGGGTTCCGGCAAGGATTCCGCAAGGGCAGGGCCTTGGGGCCACGGTCAGGTTCTGGCTTACTGGGGCGCTGAGGTTCGCCGAGTCATCTACCGCGCGGACTTTGCCCTGGTTGTCGCCTGACTTGTCTGGGGTGAAGGTGTAGCGCCAGGTGGTGGCGCCGGGTTCCCAGTCGGCCGGGTGCCAGGCGCTGCCGTCCGTGGAGACTTCAACTCCCGCTGGCTGTCCCGCTGCGTCGGTGACTGTTCCCTCGATGGTGTACGGAGTTCCGGCGGTTGGCGTGGTCGGCGGCTGATAGGTCGTGGTCGGCGGTTCGGTGTCCGTGCTACTGGTGGGGTCTGTCAGGTCTGGGGTCAGCTGGCCGTGGACGCCCATGTCCGCCAACAGGTTCACGGTGGCCTGCTGGATCCGGATGTCCGACGTCGGGGTCCCAGTCGCTCTCAGGTGCTGGTCGTCGAGACCCCAGGACCACTGGACCGTGCCCGCCGCGAAGACCAAGGCCCCGCTGGGGCTTTTGTAGAGCGTGAGGGCGTGGGTCTTCGTACCGGGACCGTAGTCGTCGCCGTTGTTTCTGAGGACGTAGTTGCCGGTCATCGAGACGGTCGTGCGGGACAGGCGGACGACGCCCGGCGGCTGGAACCCGTTGTCCTCCACGGTGTCCCATTCGAAGCCGAGCGTGCCGGGCTGGAACTTGTAGCCCTGGCCGATGTTCGTGTTCCGCCAGAGACGCATCCTGCCGTACTCGGCGGGCACGGTGAGTTCGTCGTTGCGCACACCGGTGACGGTGAAGAGCTGGCCCAGCACGGCGTTCTCCGGGCGGCCGCCGTCCTTCGGCGGGCTGCGGCGGGGATCGCGCCAGGATCCGGTCCAGGTGGAGGTCGGGTCGGTCTGACCGGCCTTGGTCTCCTTGTAGGAAACCATGGTCCGCCAGTTGTTCTCCCAACGGGTCTTCCAGAAGATCTCGTTGCCGGTGAGGAACGCCAGGTTGACTCCGGCGTCGCGAGCCACTTCGACGTTCGCCCGTTGCTCGTTGGACCAGTACTCGTCATGTCCAACTGGCATGAACACCTTGTGCTGCTTGAGGAGTCCGCCACGGCGAGCGGTGTCGACATCCGTCGTGTAGCTGACGTCGAAGCCGTTGCGTTCCATGAACCGGACCATCGGATACTCGGCGTTGAAAACGAAGTTGTCCGAGGTCCGCGCCAGAATCGGGCGGTTGTAGCTGACTTTGAACGCCGATCCACCATTTCCAGGCCCGGACCCGGTGTAGAGGCTGTTCTTGCCGTATGTGTTGTACGCCTGCCAAGTCGCGTCGGAGGTCTGGAGCAGGACATCCGAGCGGCCGGCGTCATCGCGCACCACGAACACGATCTCGCTCTGCCGTTGGGTGTCCGCGCGTTTCAAGACGGCGTAGTAAATCCCGGAGACGGCGGTGTCCGGCACCCGGTAGCTCACCGAGGGCGCCCAGTTCCCGCAGTCGACCAACCCAGTTGGATCCGTTGCCGCACAAGGAGGCTGTGTCTGCGGCGTCGACCGGCTCACCGCCCCGACCCACCGCGCGCCAACTCCGCCGTAGTACCCCATTCGGTAAATGTCGATCTGGTAGGCGGGTGCGTCCGTCCGGACCTTGAACGTCACCACATCCCCAGGTGAATAACTGATGTCATCGGCATACCCGACCACCGAATCATCCACCGACTGTGCCATCCACCCCGGCGACCCCGCCAACCGGTTCTCACACACCACCTTGTTGACACACGCCTCTTGCGCCTCTGCCGCAACGGCGAACCCCGCCACCAACACCACCGGAAGCATCCAGGCCAACGCTTTCCGAGGCACGAAAACCCCCTTACCATCGGTCCCCAGCCGTCTCACGCTACCAGCCACCCGGACGAATCCCGAGATCCAAATGGCTGGTGCCGCGTCCCCTCTTCCGGACTGTCGAAGGAAATCCGGATGTGCTCCGGCTCACGCATGCAGTTCGATGGGCCCGGAAGGGGGCCACGAGCTTCGTGAACCAGAATGGGGACGCACCCGTTGGGGCGCAGGTGTTCGCGGGCCGGGAGGTGCACAAGTACAGATCATTCTTGACATTCGACGTCTCGCAGTTGCGCGGCGTCCGGATTGTCCAGGCTCCGCTGAATGTCAACGAGACTGCGGTCGCCGACTGCACCACTGAACGGCACACGCGGGCATGGCTGACCGATACCGCCCGCCGGCCAACGTGGAACAACCCGCCCAGGGAGCAGGCCAAGATCGACGGCCCGGGCCGTGGAGCGACATCTGCAGGTTCAACGTTGACCTCACCGCGCCGAATGCGGCGCCGGTGGTGTCCTCAAAGGACTACAAGACCACCGCCAACGGGATCAAGTCCGGTGAGACAGAGGAATACGTGGACGTCGCCGAGGCGGCCGCCAAGTAGCCACAGAAAGGGCCCGGTTCCGTGGAACCGGGCCCTTTCGCTATCTCACAGGATCATTCGTGGTACGGGCGGACCAGGGTCGTCCGGCCCATCTCCCAGTTGCCAGGGCCGCTGTCCCACTTCAGGCCGCCGCTGAAACCGGTGGCGGTGCCGTTCCAGTAGAACAGGCGGGTGAGGCCGCCGCCGTAGTCGTAGAAGCCGCCGATGTCGGTGTAGCCGTCGCCGTTGAAGTCAGTGCTGACGAACCGGGAACGCCAGGCTTCCCAGTTTCCGGGGCCGCTGTCCCACTTGATCGACAGGTCCACGCCACCGTCCGGTTTGGACTGGAACACCCACAGCTTGGTGATGCCGCTGCCGTAGTCGTAGAACGCGCCGAT
>CBIMJO010001443.1:0-3135 GCA_966244135.1 uncultured Actinocrispum sp.
CCGCGGGCGGCGCGCTCGGCCCAGCCGACGATGGGCACCCACTTCATGCCTAGCCCGGACAGCCACGCGCGCTTCTCACCGGCCGCGAACTGCAGGTACGCCTCGGTCCAGCGCGAGGCCCAGTAGTCCTCGCCCAGCGGGTCGTTGACACCGCGGTCGAAGCCCGCGGTGCTGAACCAGTCGTTGCGGGCCAGCTCGATCGAGTCCTTGATACCGGCCGTGCGCTGCTCCGGCGAGTTGATGAAGAACAACCCGCCGAGCGACCAGAACGCCTGACCGCCCAGGCTCGCCTCGGGTTCCTGGTCGAGGAGCAGGACTTTCCGGCCCACGGCAGCGAGTTCCGAGGTGGCCACCAGCCCGGCGAGCCCGCTCCCGACCACGATCACGTCGGCGTCGGCCTGGGCCTGGGCCGCGGCGGACATCCCGGTGAAGCCCAGCATGCCCGCGGCCACACCCCCGCCCGCCGCGAACAGACGCCGACGGCTCACACTGTCCGGACTCACCATCGAGCCACCCTTCCGCACGGTGCTACCGATCAGTAGGTACTGAACCAGGAGCAACCGGACAAGCGATAGGGTCGTCCTACCAATCGCGCCGCCGTCTGTTGTCCATCGCTCACAACGGCGTTGCGGTGAGTTCCTCGTCGATGAGCAGACCCGGGTCGAACTTCATGCCGGCGAACTGGCCTGCGAGTTCGAGCGAGAGAACGCCGTGCAGGCGGATCCAGAAGGACAACGCGCGGTGGAGGGTCGTGGCGGGCACAGCCCACTTGGTGGTGGCTTCGAGATGCGCGTCGAAGGGCGTCGGCTCGGCCGGGGGCAGGCCGGCGCTGGCTTCGAGCAGGACCGTCATGATCTCGTTCGAGATCGCGGTCGTGTCGTCCGGCGCGTGGTAGCCGGGGACGGGTGTGCCGTAGATGAGGAAGTACCGGTGCGGGTCGATGCGGGCCCAGTCCCGGATGACGTGGGCCAGTCCGGCGAGATCGGTTCCGCCGTCGAACGCCTCGCGGACGGCGTCGGCGAGGCTGCGGTAGGCGTCGCGGATCAGCGCGGTGATCAAGTCGTCCCGGCTGGCGTAGTACCGGTACAGGGCAGGACCCGTGAGACCCACCTGTTTGGCGATCGCGTTCAGCGACAGCGCGGGCACCCCGGCCGTGGCGATCTGCTCCCACGCGTGCTGCTTGATCTGTTCGCGCACCTGAGCCCGGTAGCGCTCTCGCGGGCTGTCCGTCATCGGCCACTCCGTCCTGGTCTCACCGCAGTCTAGTTAGAACCTCTCACTTTTCCTATTGACCCTCACTGCGTGTCTGTTATAGCATCTAACTAACGTGATAATAGCTAACACGGAGTCCTCGTGGCAGACCCCGGTCACCAGCATGAAGCGCCTCGACCCGGGCCCACTGCGGAAGGGCTCGCAGTTCCGCTGGACCATCCCCGCGCCTGGCTCGCCGCCCTCAAGACCACCGCCGAAACCTGCTAGGAGACAACAACAATGACTACCGTCGCCCCGCCCCGCACCTCACTCACCGTCCTCATCGCGGCCTGGTCCGTCCCGGCGCTTGTGTTGGGACAGTTCGCTTTCCTCGCGGGCATCCCCATCGTCATGGTGCTGTACCGCACCTGGCGCGACACCGTTCTCCGTTGGTGGAGCGGCACCCTCGCGGCGGTCTACGCCATCCTGCTGGGCCTCTGGATCGCCGGACCCGCGCCGAGCCTGTCGAAGTCCCTGGGTCCCGTCGAAATCGCGTTCTTCGCCGCCATCGGTCTCGCCGTCGCCATCGCTCTGCAGGTCCGCCGGCGCTGAATTTTGGACTTGCAAGTCCATTTTTGGCTCGACATGGTGGGGTCATGTCGTTGCAGTCAGGGACTTTCGGGATTTGGCAGCCGGCCCACCGGACCACGCCGGAGATGGCCAAGCAGATCGAGCAGCTCGGGTTCAGCGCCTTGTGGCTGGGTGGTCCGCCGGCCGACTTGAGCAGTGTCGAGGAGCTGCTCGAGGTCACCGAGTCGCTCGTGATCGGCTCGAGCATCCTCAATGTGTGGCAGAACGATCCCGCGGTGGTGGCCACCGCCCAACGCCGGCTGGCCGGCCGTTTCCCCGGCCGGCTCCTGCTCGGCATCGGGGCCGGGCACCCCGAACACTCCCAGGGCTACACCCGGCCGTTGGACGCCATCGGCCACTTCCTGGACGTGTTCGACGAGCACGGAATGCCGCAGGACGAACGGCTGCTGGCCGCGCTCGGGCCGAAGATGCTGGACGTGGCCGCGAACCGCACTGGCGGCGCCGTTCCCTACCTCGTGACCCCGCAGCACACCCGGATCGCCCGCCAGGCGCTGGGGCCCGCCGCTTTCCTTGCGCCCGAACACAAAGTGGTGCTCGACACCAACCGGGTCCGGGCGCGGGACACCGCCCGGCCCCGGATCCGGTACCCCTACCTGGGTTTGTCGAACTACACCAACAACCTCCGCCGGCTGGGCTTCACCGAGCAGGACGTCGCCGGCAACGGCAGCGACCGGTTGATCGACGCCCTTGCCCTGCACGGTGACGCGGCGACGGTGGCCGATGGCCTGGCCGAGCACCACGCCGCGGGTGCGGACCACGTGGTGATCCAGGTGATCACCGCCCGGCACTCCTCGCACACGGACCTGCCCGGGGTCGAGCTGCAGATCTTCGACGACGAGGTGGTCGACGCCTACCGGGACCTGGCGGCGGTCCTGGTCACCGGCGCGTGAAGATCAGGCCGATCTTGTCGACCTCGGCGCCGGAGCGGCCGTGGAACCCGGCGATCTGCCAGCCGGCCGGCGCGGTGGAGGTGGTGCAGTCCGACGTGACGGTGCCACCGGCCACTGTGGAGCCGAGGTTGGTGGTGAGCCGGGCGGAGAAGATCCTGGTGTGGCCCTGGTAGCTGCCCCGGCACAGCGTGGCGGTGGTCAGGTACTCACCGGTGCGCAGTTGGTAGGACTGGGCCGTTCCACCGGTTCCGCCGTGACTGAGCGTGGTGCCGTTGGCCAGGGTGAGGCTCATCTGGTCGACACGGGAACCACTCCGCAACCCGACCGCGGCGGCCTGGGCGCCTGCGGGAACGCGGTCGATGTCGGTGAAGTAATCACCGTGCGGGCCGCCGAACTGGTCGCT
>CBIMJO010001444.1:0-3132 GCA_966244135.1 uncultured Actinocrispum sp.
GCGCGCGGATGGCGCAGGAGTTCGCCGCCGCCTACCGGACCCTGCCCTGGGCCGAGGCGAACAAGTACCAGCTACCGGGACAGGGCTTCCGCGCCGCGAACTTCACGTCCGGCGAGGCGTACGAGGACCTGGCCTTCTTCCACCCGGACCCGGCGAACCTCCAGCCCTTGCGGGACCGCATCACCGCCCAGATCGCCGCGGGTAAGTTGTCCACTTGGGACACTCCTCTCGATGTGTTGCTGGCCATGCCCGCTTACATCCGTCTGAACACGTCTGAGTTCTCCGCGGCCGCTTTCACGTTGTTCGAGCGGGTTTCGCGGCTTTTCGATGCGCGGACAGGGTTGTGGTGGCAGGACTGGCGGTTTGTGGGGTCGCCGGTGTACTGGTCGCAGGCGAACGCTTCGGCTTTGGCCGGTTTGGTGAAGGTCGTGCTGGCGCTGCCCGCCGATGACCCCCACCGTGCCTCATACGTGGACCTCGTGCGCCGCACCGCCGCTGCTTTGAAGGGTCTGCAACGCCCCGACGGCGCCTGGGGCACGGATCTCACGCACCCATGGCTGTTCGGCGCCGAATCCAACGGCACGGCGCTGATCACCTACGCGTTCGCCGCGGGCGCGAACAACGGCATCCTGGACGCGAGCTACGCGACGGCGGCGCAACGAGGCTGGACCTGGCTGACCACGAAAGCCCTGCAGCCCACCGGAAAACTGGGCTACGTCCAGATCCCCGGCTCAGCCCCCTGGGACAACTGGCCGATCACCCCATCCACCACCGCCGCCTTCGCCGTCGGCGACTTCCTCATCGCCGGCCAGCAAATAGCCCACCTCACCCCCGCCTGCACCACCCCATGAGATGGTGATCAGTCCACCCCCGGTTTCCGGCCGGGGGCAGGTCCTTCCGCACAGGGATGAGGTTCTAGTGGATCGCGAGTACCGGTACTGGGTTGGCTTGCCGAGGGCGAGTCCTCCGCAGACGCTGCGCGGGAGGTCATCCGGACGTGGACGAGTCCTGAGGGCCTCGACAAGGAGGAATCTCACACGCCCGACGGTTGGCAGACGACGTGGACCTACCAGGACGTGCGGGACCAGCACAAACGCCGCCGCCTGCTGCCGATCCCCGCTGAGGACGTCGAACGGCTGACGCGGAGCTGAGGGTGTTTTGTAGAACGTGCTCGACGAGCGCGAATCGTGCGGTGGGTGGCGTTGAGGTTTCCTTCCAGTCCGGCAACGCGCTGCCATCACGAGGTTTGCGGTACTGCATGACGACGTCAGGGTTGCCCTGGTAGCGAGTCATCCCGTGGCGTGGAAAACGGGGATCCCCCGGGAGGGGACCCCCGTCGCGGCGTGAGCGAATGGGCTGCGAGTGAACGGGTTGGTGATCAGCCGTGGAGGCGGCGGGCTGCTTCGCGGCCGAGGCCGGGGGTGTCCGGGGGCACGGAGTCCGGGTCGATCGCGGCGGAGGCGCCGCCGGCGGTGAGGGGGGTGTCGGGGGTGATGGAGCGTTTGACGAGGGCGAGGGCGATGGGGCCTAGTTCGTGGTGTTGTGCCACGGTGCCGACCCGGCCGACCACGCGCTCGCCTGCCTGCACCGGATCCCCGGTGGACGGGAGGGTGTCCGCGGTGCCGTCGAGGTGGAGCAGCAGCATTCGGCGGGGTGGGCGGCCGATGTTGTGGACCTTGGAGACGGTTTCCTGGCCGCGGTAGCAGCCCTTGGCGACGTGCGCCGCTGACGGGACCCAGTTGACCTCGTGCGGGATGGTCTTCTCGTCGGTGTCCACGCCCAGGCGCGGGCGGAGCGCCTCGACGCGCAGCGCCTCGTAACCCCAGCTGCCCATCGGCCGCGCACCGGCGGTGGTCAGGCGCTCCCACCAGGCCAGACGCTCGGAGCGGGGCACCAGGAGGTCGAACGAGCCGGGCATCCGGCGGACCAGCACATCCGTCCCCGCGACGGCGTACAGCGAGGCAGGCGCAGGCAGGGAGACGGACTCCAGCAACGAGGGCGCGGACGGCCCGAGCAGCGACAACACCGCGAGCTCGCCGGTGGCGTCCCGGGGGTCGACCTTGGACCAGAACTTCATGGCGATCAGGTAATCGAGCAGGGACTGGCGGTCGCCGCGCGCGCCGGTCGCCGAAGCGCCGGGCTCGGTGTCCAGCCAGACCGTGCCGTTGGCGTGCGCGAGGACCATGTGCGCGTCGACGCGGCCCTGGCTGTCCAGCACCAGCGCCTCGGTGCCTTCGCCTTCGTGCAGGTCGCTGACGTGTTGCGAGATCATCAGGTGCAGCCAGGTCAGCCGCTCCTCGCCGGGGACCGCGATCACCTCGCGGTTCGACCGGTCGACCACCGCCACCGAGCGGGCGGCCGCGCGTTGCTCACCGAACGGGTCGCCGAAGTGCCAGGGCACCCCCTGGTCGGGCGAAGCGTCGTCCTGGGGCGGCACGGCTCCCGGCAGCGTCACTTAGTTCTCCCCGTTCAGGCAGTCCCGGCAGGTGCCGGAGAGCGCGACATGGCTCGCATCCAGTTTGAACCCATAGGTGTCGCGCAGTGTTCCGGCCAGGCCGTCGAGTAGCTCACACGGCACCTCCTCCACCCGGTCGCAGCGATGGCACACCAGGTGCACGTGCTCGTGGTCGCGCGCGGAGTAGGTCGGCGCACCGTGCCCGATGTGCGCGTGCCGCACGAGCCCGAGCTGTTCCAGCAGGTCGAGGGTGCGGTAGATGGTGGTGATGTTGACCGTCGGGGTGGTCTCCTGCACACGTTTGCACACCTGCTCAGGCGTGGCATGGTGCAGTTCCACGACCGCGTCCAGGACGAGCTGCCGCTGCGGCGTCATCCGCATGCCGCGCTCGTGCAGCGTGGAACGCAGCGCGGCGCGTTCTTGGCGAGTCGTCTCCACAGGACCAATTTACGGCGTCCGGGCCCTGAGTATGGTCATGGCCATGCGCGTTCTCGCCTTCCTCGACGGAACCCTGGCCGATCCCGACGCCCCGCACATCCGCGTGGACGACCTCGGGCTGATGCGCGGGGATGGGATCTTCGAGACCATCCTGGTGGTCGACGGCCAGCCCCGGGAGCAGGGCCCGCACTTCGACCGGCTGGTCCGGTCCGCCGCCATGCTGGACCTGCCGACCCCCG
>CBIMJO010001445.1:0-3130 GCA_966244135.1 uncultured Actinocrispum sp.
CCTCCGCGATCCCGAAGGCCCCGCCGCCGAGGCGTTGCACGCCGCGAACACCGCCGTGGCCGTGTTCAACGACCAGGCCGACATCCCGTTCGCCATCGACGCCGCCACCCTCGGTGCCCTGGCACTCGCGCGGCTCGGACGGTCGCGCGACGCGGTGCGGCTCATCGCCGGTCTGCACGCCCACTCACACCGGCTCGGGATCAAGGCGGCCACGTTCCTCGCGCCGGACGCGGGATGGATCGACACCGCGCTGGCCGGCCTGCTCAGCCCGGCCGAACGCGCCGGGGCATCGGCCGAGGGAGCCGCCCTGACCTGGGCCGGGCTGATGGCCTGCATGGCGGATGCAAGCGAACTGTATGGCGGATGACCGATAGTGGCCGGCATGGAGTTCGCAGAGGTTGACGGGCGGCGGTTCGCCTACATCAGGCGCGGCCAGGGCGAGCCGCTGCTGCTGATCCAGGGTATGGGCGCGCACCACCAGTTCTGGGGCGAGGACCTGCTATCCGCGCTCGAGCAGCACTACGACATCGTGGCGTTCGACCACCGCGGGATCGGCGAGAGCGCGTGGGCGGCCGAGCCGTTCAGCACCGCCGACCTGGCCGCGGACGCCGCCGGGATCATCAAGGCGGTCGGCTGGCGGGACGCGCACGTGTTCGGCATCTCGCTCGGCGGCATGGTCGCGCAGGAGCTGACGATCGGCTTCCCCGGGCTGGTGCGGACGCTGACGATCGGCGGCAGCTGGGCCGGTGGCCCGGACGGCGTGATGTCGGAGACCGCCCTGCGGGTGGTCACGGCGATGGCCACCAAGGACATCGGGCACTCGCTGCGGACCGGTTACGAGGCCAATTTCTCGGCCGGGTTCACCGGGCACTTCGACCGCTACGCGGCCACCGCGCTGGCGGTCCGGGTACCGGTGAAGGTCGTGCAGCTGCAATGGGAAGCGGGCAACAACCACGACACCAGCGCACGGCTGCCCACGATCACCGCGCCGGCCCTGGTCATCCACGGCACGGCGGACGCGATGCTGCCGGTGGCCAACGGCAGGCACATCGCCGGGCTGATCCCGGGCGCGCGACTGGAACTGCTGCCCGACGTGGGGCACCTGTTCTGGTGGGAGGACCCGGCGCGGGTGGCGTCGCTGCTGCTGGAGCACGCGCGATGACCTGCTCGGTACTGCTGGCAGATGACCATCCGGTCGCCCGCGGCGGGCTCAAGGTGGTACTCGGCGGGACCGGCATCGAGGTCGTGGCCGAGGCGTCGACGCGCTCGGCCGTGGCGCGGGAGGTCGCGCTGCACCGGCCGGACGTGCTGGTGATCGACGTGACCATGTCGGACGGGATGGCGATCGTCCGGGAGGTCCAGCGGGACACCACGGTCCTGGTGTTCGCATCGTCCACAGAGGACTCGCTGGTGCTGGCCGCGGTCCAGGCCGGTGCCAAGGGCTACATCTACAAGTCCGCCGAACCCGCGGACATCGTGCGCGCGATCCTGGCGGTGGCTGCGGGGGAGGCGATCTTCAGCCGGGTCGTGGCGCGGGCACTCGTGCCGCGGATCGGAATGCCCCAGGTGAAGCCGGTTCCCGGACTGACCGCCCGGGAACGGGAGGTGCTCTCACTGGTGGCTGATGGCCTGTCCAATGCGCGGATCGCGCATCGGTTGAGCCTGGCGCCCAAGACCATCAGCAACCACATCTCGGCGATCTTCGCCAAACTGCGCGTCGGCGACCGCGGTGAGGCGGTCAGGCGCGCGCGAGCAGCGGGTCTGGCGTGAGGATCGCCGGGCCCAGGCGCAGGATGCCGTCGTCCAGCGGGGTGCACCGCATCCCGCCGTGACCGCGCAGCGCCTTGAACGCGCCGGGCTTGACCACGACGTCCATCCAGGCACACGGGTTGGCCGGCCGGTTCGCGGTGAACCGGATCGGCCCGTCGCCGGTGTCCAGGATGAACGTGCCGCGCAGCTCGTCCACCGGGTAGCCCCGCAGAACGATGTTGCGCCGGACGGACAGCGGATCGTCGCTCAGACCATCGAGCGACTCCACCGCGAACACGGTGACCGCCGCGTTGCGGTGCGCCCGGTGACCGAAGTAGCGGTCACCCACCAGGCCGAGGCCCGCCCGGACCTCGACCTGCGCCCGGCCCACCGGCTCCGGATCGGGCCGCGGCCCATCGCTGGGCCGCCCCTCGAACGCGTGCCGGCTCGCCACGTGCAGCGCGACGATCTCGACGGTCACTTCGCCCTGCTCGGCAGCTTCCAGCCGGGCCGCACGAAGTGGCAGGTGTAGCCCCACGGGATGCGCTGCAGGTAGTCCTGGTGCTCCGGCTCGGCCTCCCAGAAGTCACTCGCCTGGGTGACCTCCGTGACGACCTTGCCCGGCCACAGGCCGGACGCGTCCACATCGGCGATGGTGTCCTCGGCGACCTGCTTCTGCGCCTCACTGGTGTAGAAGATGGCCGACCGGTAGCTCATCCCGATGTCGTTGCCCTGACGGTTCTTCGTCGTCGGGTCGTGCACCTGGAAGAAGAACTCCAGGATGTCCCGGTAGCTGGTCCGCTCCGGGTCGAAGATGATCTCGATCGCCTCCGCGTGCGTCCCGTGGTTCTGGTACGTCGCGTTCCGCACGTCACCACCGCTGTAACCCACCCGGGTGGAGATGACGCCCGGCTGCTTGCGGATCAGCTCCTGCATCCCCCAGAAACACCCACCGGCGAGCACTGCCTTCTCGGTCGTGGTCATCAGACTCCTTTCCGCCAGGTAAAGCGTTCCCACCAGGCAATCTATTCCTCGGTGCCCATTCCTATGGGGCGTCCCGCTTGAGCTTGCGCCAGCCACCCGCCCGGTTGTTGGCGATGATCTGCTGGAGCATCGCCTTCAACGCCCGCTTGTTGATCCTCTCGCCCTGCCGGAACGACACCGTGCGGGCGGTCTTGTTGTCGTGACCTGCGGTGATGATGCCCTCGGGGTCGGGCACGATGGCGCCGTCGTACATGAACACGTTCACGTGGTCCTTGGCCGCCAGCAGTGCGCAGACGTTGCCCTTCAGCACGAAGTACGGCTGCACGGTGCGCTTGATGGTCTCCTCGACCTCCGGATCGGCCGAATGCACCAGGTCGCGGACCTGCTGGCAGATGTC
>CBIMJO010001446.1:0-3130 GCA_966244135.1 uncultured Actinocrispum sp.
GTCGATGATCGCCGCCGACAGCCACAGAACCCGGTTCTCGACCTCGCGCAGCGACTGCTCGGTAGCGACACTCATGCGCACTATGAAGCAACGCGCTGGGCGTCTGCACAAGACAGCAGCCAGAAATTGAACAGAATGCGCTATTCTGGCCGTCCGACCATGACGAAGGGTGGGCACCGTGCCCAACCGTGCCCGTATCGACGGGACCGACGCGAAAATCATCCTGGAGCTGGCCAAGCACCCGCGGGCCACCACGATCGCGGTGGCCGAGGAGGTCGGGATCGCCCGCAACACCGCGCACTCCCGGCTGACCAGGCTGGAGGACAGCGGCGCGCTGGGCTCGGTCGAGCTGCGGGTCGACCCGGCCGCGCTGGGCTACCCGCTGACCGCGTTCGTCACCGCCCAGGTCACCCAGCGCATGCTCGACGAGGTCGCCGCCGCGCTGGCCGCCGTCCCGGAGGTGCTCCAGGTCCAGGGCATCTCCGGCGACACCGACCTGTTCATCCACGTCGTGGCGACCGACGCCGACGACCTCTACCGCATCGCCGGGCAGATCCTCGCCATCCCGGGCATCGAGCGCACCAGCACGGCCCTGGTCATGCGTCAGCTCGTCGACTACCGCGTCACGCCGCTACTGCGTCGTGCGGCCCCTGAGTGACGGCGTCAGCCGACGCCCACCGTGGCGCGCTTGCGGTTCATCACCATCAGCGCGATGCCACCGATGATGCACACCGCCTCGGTGATCACGCCCCAATACTCGGGCTGGCTGTTGAACCCGTCGTGCACACCCATGAACCCGACAGTCGCCGACAGGGTGTACGCGCCCAGGGTCAGCACGCCGAACCCGAACGCGCCCAGCCCGGGCAGCCAGTGCCGCCAGGCCAGCACCGCGATCGCGAGCACCAGGCCACCGATCGCGTTCAACAGGAACAGCGCGCCCAAGGTGCCCGCGGTGCCGTTCCACAGCCACAAGTGGATCCCGGCCGAGCCCAGCAGCGCGGCCGCGACCACGATCCGCAGCAGCCATCCGCCCATGACGGTCCTCCTATCCAGACTCTCGCCGTGCCCAGTACAACGCGGCCCATGTCCAGACGGTTCACCTAGTTGCCGATTCGAGCAAGTCGGGCTCGAGAACATAGGTCGCATAAGCCTTCTTGATGACCGGCTGCGCCACGTTCCGTACTCGCACGCCACCGGGAGTAACTCCCTGCTCGGAACCGAAATGCGCATGGCCGTGCAGTGCCAGGCCGGCGCCGGTCTCGTCGATCGCCTCACCGAGCAGATAGGACCCGAGGAACGGGTAGATCTCCGGCGGCTCGCCGTGCAGGGTGTCCTTGACCGGCGCATAATGGGTCAGGGCAACGACGACATCGGTGTCCAAACCGGACAATGCCGCCCGCAGTGCGTCCGCCGACGCCATGGTGTGCTCGACGAAGTCCTTCATCTCCCGTTCGCCGAACCGGCTGGCGCACTTGCCGGCGAAGCCGCCGCCGAACCCCTTCACCCCGGCCACGCCGAGTGTGCCGCCGGGCAGCTCCAACCGGACGGACGAGCCTTCGAGCACGATGATCCCGTTATCCTGCAACAATTTCATGATGTCGTCGGCGGCGTCGCCGTGGTGGTCGTGGTTGCCCAGCACCGCCACGACCGGGACGAGCAGGTTCGCGAACTCCTCGGCCATGACAGCGGCTTCGGCCATCGTGCCGTGCCGGGTCAGGTCGCCTGCCAGCAACAGCACGTCGGCGTTGTCCGCGAGGTGCTCCAGGGCCGGGCGCAGCAGGCCGCCGGAGTCCTCGCCCACATGGACATCGCCGACCGCGGCGATCCTCATCAGCTGATCTCCTCCGCTCGGACGGGTTCCCGCAGGTCCGCGACCAGGACGTCGTTGTGCACGAGCTCACGCGCGACGTGCTCGCAGACGACCTGCTCGAGCTCGGCCTTCCTTGCCTCGCAGGTGACTTCGCCGGTCAGGTGCACATGGTCGCCGCGGATCGTGACGTGCACGCCCTGTTCCGCGGTTCTCGGGTCCTCGGCCAGCGCGCGGCTGAGGCGCGCCGCGAGATACTGCGGTGTGTCAGGCATTGCGACCTCCATCAGGCGGATATCGGCAGTGTTGACAATGGACAGTCCGGCCAGCAGGCCGAGGAACGCCTGTGCGTACGCCGATGCGCAGGTGTTCACCGCGACCTGCGCCCAGTCGACCTGTTCGCGCAGGTCGCGGGCGATCTGCAGGAGCGGGGCGAAGTCGCAGCGGTGCGGGTCCAGCACGAGCAGCTTGTCCGTCAGGATGTCCGTTCCGCACAGGACCAGCGCCGAGGTGGGACCGACCCGCATCAGGTCCGCCCGGTCGAGCATCGCATCGGTGACCGGGCGGTAGTTCGGCCGGTGGATCAGGTCCACCAGGCAGTCGCCGTCGTAGACCTTGGTCAGCCAGTCCTCCGGCGGCTCCACGGGTCTCATCCCGGCGGCCGTCAAGGCGTCCACCGCTGCCGGAACGGACGACGCCTTCAGGAAGATGTCGACATCATGGTCCGACGGCGGGCCGCCGCGCGCGTCCACGGCGAGCCCTCCACCCACCGCGAACCGGACTCCGGCCGCGTCCAGTGTGGTCACCACACGGGTCACGCTCTGTAACAGTGAGTCGATGTCCACGAGACCCGAGTACCCGTTCCGCTCGTTCTTGAAAGACTCGGGCGCCTGCCGGACATGACCGAGGGTGGAGCAGGTGGACGTGGACCCACGCCGGACCCGGTTCGAGGCCGTCGCGCGGACGCTGATCGAGCCGTTGCGCCGGTACCTGATCCGGCGCACCGACCCGGCGACCGCCGACGACGTGCTGTCGGAGACGTTGCTGGTGTGCTGGCGGCGGCTGGACGAGATGCCCGCCGAGCCGCTGGCGTGGGCGTACGCGGTCGCACGCAACTGCCTGGCGAACGCGGACCGGTCCCGGCGCCGCCAGGAACAGTTGGCCGCCCGGATCTGGCGGCTCGACCGGCCACCGGCGCAGACCGCCGCGGACCCGCAACCCGACCTCGCCGCGGCGCTCGCCCGGTTGCCGGACGTCGACGCGGAGCTGATCCGGTTGTGGGCGTGGGAAGAGCTCGGGCCCGCCGAGATCGCCGAGGTCACC
>CBIMJO010001447.1:0-3125 GCA_966244135.1 uncultured Actinocrispum sp.
CGGATCCTGGACGCGGAGGACCCGATGGACGCCAAGCGGCTGGGGCGGGCCGTGCGCGACTTCGACCAGGGCAAGTGGGAGGCCGAGCGGTACGACATCGTGGTGCGGGGCAACACCGCGAAGTTCGGCCAGCATCCGCGGCTTCGGGATTTCCTGCTGGCCACCGGTGACAAGGTGCTGGTCGAGGCGGCGCCGCGAGACGTGATCTGGGGCATCGGGCTGGGCCAGGACAACCCGCGGGCCCGGGATCCGGCCCAGTGGCGCGGCCGGAACCTGCTCGGCTTCGCGCTGATGGACGCGAGGGCGGCGTTGTGAACCGGCAGGAGCTGATCGATCGGTTCGACCGGGGCGAGCGGCCGCAATTGCTGTTCTACTTCAGCCCGGTCGCGCCGCACTGGGGCAGGCCGGGCCGGATGGCGTTCAGCCCGCGGTTCCTGGCTCCGTTCGAGGCGGACGGGGAGCGGTACGGGCACGTGACGCAGTACGTGGCCGCGGAGAAGGCGCGGCTGTTCGGCGACTGGGCGACCCGCGGCCGGATCCTGGCCGAACGGCGGCCGAGGGTGATCAAGCAGCTCGAGCGGCAGATCCAGGGGTTCGACTGGCTGATCTGGCGGGAGTACTTACCCGAGGCCGCCGTGCGCGGCAACTTGGCCAAGTTCGGTTCGCGCAACTACCTGCGCAAGTACCTCGTGTCCACCAGCGGCTGCGTGCTGGTGGAGGCGAACGCACGGGACAAGCTGGGCGGGATCGGCCTGACCGCGAAGAAGCCGGACGCCGTGGTGCCGTCGCGGTGGCCCGGCGAGAACATCCATGGCTTCGCGCTGATGGCTGCCCGCGACCAACTGGGAGGGTGAGTATGCAGATCGTCGTCACGGACGACCCGTCCGCTGAGGACGTCGAGGTGGTCAGCTCCGGGCTGATGCAGTACAACGCGGACACTTACGACCTTTGGGAGCGCATGCCACTGGCCGTGCTGGTACGCGACCCGGAGACGGGCAAAGCGGTCGGTGGCCTGGTCGGGCGCACGTCGCTGGGCGTGTTGTTCGTGGACACCGTGCACCTGCCCGCCTCGCTGCGTGGCACCGGGCTGGGCCGGAAACTGTTGCAGGAGGCCGAATCCGAGGCGGTCCGCCGGGGGTGCCGGAATGCGGTGCTTTTCACCGCCGCGTTCCATGCGCCCGATTTCTACGCGAAGCTGGGCTGGCGGGTGTTCGGCGAGATCCCGTCCACCCCACCGGGCGCAACCCGGTTCTGGATGACCAAGGAGCTACCCGGGTGAACTAGTTTGGGTACATGGCTCTGGCGCATCCTTCCCGCCGTGAACCGGGCGGAGACGAAGTCTCGGTGAACCCGTTGTACACCAGGGTTCCGATGCACATCCCGCGCAACGAACTACCGGCCGAGGGCCTGGACCCCGAGCTGGCATACCAGGTCGTGCACGACGAGCTGATGCTCGACGGGAACGCGCGGCTGAACCTGGCGACGTTCGTGACCACGTGGATGGAGCCGCAGGCCGACAAGCTGATGGCCGAGTGCTTCGACAAGAACATGATCGACAAGGACGAGTATCCGCGCACCGCCGAGCTGGAGGCGCGTTGCGTGCGGATGCTCGCCACGCTGTGGCACGCCTCGACGGACGCGCCCGGCTGTTCGACGACCGGGTCGAGCGAGGCCTGCATGCTGGCGGGCCTCGCGCTCAAACGACGCTGGAAGCATCGGGGTGGCAAGGGCACGCCGAACATCGTGATGGGCGCGAACGTCCAGGTCTGCTGGGACAAGTTCGCCAACTACTGGGACGTCGAGCCGCGGCTGGTGCCGATGGACGGCGACCGGTTCCACCTGTCCGCCGAGGAGGCCGTCGCGCACTGCGACGAGAACACCATCGGCGTGGTCGCGGTGCTCGGGTCCACTTTCGACGGTTCGTACGAGCCGGTCGCGGAGATCTGCGCGGCCCTCGACGACTTGCAGCAGCGGACCGGCCTGGACATCCCGGTGCACGTGGACGGCGCCTCCGGGGCGATGATCGCGCCGTTCTGCGACCCGGACCTGGAGTGGGACTTCCGGCTGCCCCGGGTGGCGTCGATCAACACCTCCGGCCACAAGTACGGCCTGGTGTACCCGG
The DNA here is from genome assembly GCA_966244135.1 of uncultured Actinocrispum sp. Lineage (GTDB taxonomy): Bacteria > Actinomycetota > Actinomycetes > Mycobacteriales > Pseudonocardiaceae > Kibdelosporangium. Next base: position 2,123 of record CBIMJO010001447.1, read on the forward strand.
GTGTCGGCTGGGTGGTCTGGCGGGACCGCGATGCCCTGCCGGAGGACTTGGTCTTCCGGGTGAACTATCTCGGCGGCGAGATGCCCACGTTCGCGCTGAACTTCTCCCGCCCGGGCTCGCAGGTCGCGACCCAGTACTACAACTTCCTGCGCCTGGGCTTCGACGGCTACCGCCGGGTCCAGCAGGCCTGCCGGGAGGTGGCCACCCGGCTGGCCGGCGAGATCGAGGCGATGGGCCCGTTCCGCCTGCTCACCCGGGGCGACCAGCTGCCCGTGTTCGCCTTCACCGTGAACGACGACCAGCCGTTCTCGGTGTTCGACGTGTCCGCGGCCATGCGCGCCGAGGGCTGGCTGGTGCCCGCGTACACGTTCCCCGCCAACCGCACGGACCTCTCGGTGCTGCGGATCGTGGTGCGCAACGGGTTCAGCGACGACCTGGCCGACCTCATGCTGGACAACCTCAGGCGCGTCCTGCAGGTGCTCGGCAAGCAGGATCATCCCCGAGCCGGAGCCGCCGCAGCTTCTTTCGCGCACGGCGCTTAGCGGCAAGCCACTCTGGTCCACAATGCGTGGTATGAACCTTTGGCGGATCCTGCTCGCCGTCGTGACCCTGCTCGTGGTCTCGGCCGCGCCCGCGTCGGCGCATGTCCGGCTGATGTCCAGCAACCCGGAGCAGGGCGCGGCACTGCAGGCCCCGCCGCAGTCGATCCAGCTGACGTTCGACGACGCGTTGTCCAAGCCGCCGACGGTCACGGTCACCGACCCGAACGGGACCGAGTGGTCGATGGGCCGGCCCACCATGGACAACAAGGTGCTGACCGTGCCGTGCGACCCGGAGTACGGCCCGGCCGGCCAGTACACCGTGCAGTACCGGGTGACCGGTTCGGACGGTCACCTGATCGTGGGTCAGCTGGCGTTCAACCTGATGGCGCCGTTCGGCCAGCCCAAGCCGCCCGGCAACGCCGACACACCCGTTGCGCCGCAGGCGGTTCCGGCGCCGCCCG
>CBIMJO010001448.1:0-3125 GCA_966244135.1 uncultured Actinocrispum sp.
AGCGGCGCCGCCCCGGCGAGCTTGTCACGCCAGTAGCCGAGCTGCTCGTCGAGCTTGGCGCCCCAAAGAGTGTCGCGCTGCCACGCCGCGAAGTCCGCGTACTGCACGGGCAACGGCTCCAGCGCGGCTGGTTTCCCAGCCAGCGCGGCGGTGTAGAGCTGGTCGAGCTCCTGCCAGAGCACCTGCTCGGACCGCTCGTCGAAGGCGATGTGGTGCACGGTCAGTACCAGCGCGTGCTCGTCCTCGCCGAGGCGAGCGAGAGTCGCCGTGATGACCCGCCCGTTCTCCAGGTCGACCGGGCGGCGGTCGGTGGACATCCACCCGGCCAGCGTCTGGTCCTGCTCCGCCGGCGGCAGGTGCGTCAGGTCCACTTCGGACAATGCGGCCGGGCCGGGTGAGTCGATCACCTGCACCGGCTCGTCGTCGATCACGGCATAGCGGGTACGCAGGACCTCGTGGCGGGCGACGAGACCGTCCAGGGCCAGCCGCAGCGCACCGGTGTCGAGCGCGCCGGTCAGCCGCAGTCCGGTGCTGATCAGGTACTCGGTGCCGCCCGGGCGCAGCTGGTCGAGGATCCACAGCCGCCGCTGCGCGAACGACAGCCCGACCGGCTCGTCCCGGGACACCCGGCCGATCCGGTTGTCCCGAACCGGGACCACGGCACCGCTCAGCCGCCGCTTCAGCAACTCCGCGCGCAAGGCAGCGCGGTCAAGCGTTCCAGTCATCACACACCTTCCCGGGCAAGCAGCTCGCGCATCTCGGTCTCGGTCATGTCGTCGATCTCCGCCGTGAGGAAGTCGGTCGTCACGGCGGCGAGGTCCGCCACGGTGGTCGCCTCGAACAGGCACCGCAGCGGGAGCTCGGCCGCGAAGGTCTCGCGCAGCCGCGCCAGGACCCGGGTGGCCAGCAGCGAGTGCCCGCCGAGTCCGAAGAAGTCGTCGTGCACGCCGACCCGGTCCACCCCGAGCACCTCGGCCCAGATCCCGGCGATGATCTCCTCCGCCGGGTCCCGCGGGGCCACGTACTGCTTCGCACCGTCCAATTGCGACGGAGTGAGCTCGGGCAGGGCCGCGCGGTCGACCTTCTTGCTGGGCGACAACGGCAGCGCCGCAACGGTCGCCCACGCCGAGGGGATCATGTACTCGGGCAGCAGTTCCCGCAGGTGGGCACGCAGCTCGGCGATGTCCGGCTCGGTGTCGCGGTCCCATTCCAGGTACGCGATGAGCCGTTTGTCGCCGGGCGCGACCTCCTTGGCCACCACCGCGGCCGCGGGCACTGCCGGGTGCTTGGCCAGGGCCGCCTCGATCTCGGGCAGCTCGATGCGGAACCCGCGGATCTTGACCTGGTGGTCCAGCCGGCCGAGGAAGTCGACCGTGCCGTCCGGCCGGTAGCGCACGAGGTCACCGGTTCGGTAGAGCCGTGCTCCCGGCTCGGGGCCGTACGGGTCGGGCACGAATCGCTCGGCGGTCAGCTCGGGCCGGTCGTAGTAGCCGCGGGCCAAGCGGATCCCACCGATGCACAGCTCGCCCGGCACACCGACCGGGACGGGCCGCAGCTGGTTGTCCAGCACGTGCACACGAGTACCCGCCACCGGGCGTCCGATGTGGAGAGTGGCCGTGCCGCGCTCATCGGCCAGGTCGCCCTGCACCGGGTTGAGCATGCAGGTGATAGTCGCCTCGGTTGGCCCGTAGTTGCACAGGAACCGGCCGGGATGCCCAGTCGCGGCCCAGCGCTGGGCGTCGGACACGGTCACCACGTCAGCGCCGACGTTCATCAGCTTCATCCCGGCCAGCTTGTCCACATCGGACTCAAGCATCTCCCGGTAGTAGGCCGGGGTGATCTCCATGACCGTGACCTTGTGCTGGGCCAGCTTGGCTGGCAGCTCCCCCGGCGTCCAGAACACCGGGTCGCTCACCACGAGCGTGCCGCCGTTGGACAGGGTGACCGCGATCTGGTCCATGGCGAGGTCGAAGGTCAACGCGGACAACAGGATCACGCGCTCCCCCGGCCCGATGCCGTAGTAGTCGGCGATCACCCGGCAGTGGTGCGCGTAGGACCGGTGGGAGATCATCACGCCCTTGGGGCGGCCGGTCGACCCGGAGGTGTAGATGATGTAGGCGAGGTTGCCGGGCTGGACGACCGGTTCCGGGTTGGTGGACGGCGTGTCCCAGTCATCCACGACGAGCACGCGACGGCCCGCGCCGAACCGGTCGGCGAACTTCCGGGAGGTCACGACGGTGTGTGCCTTGGCGTCGTCGAGCATGTAGCCCAGGCGTTCCGCCGGGTGCTCGGGGTCGAACGGCACGTACACGCCGCCCGCCTTGAGCACCGCCAGCAGCACCACAACTGGTTCGACACCGCGCTCCAAGCAGGAGCCGACGATCGTCTCCGGCCCGATCCCGGTCGCCCGCAGGTGATGCGCGAGGCGGTTGGCGCGGGCGTTGAGGTCGGCGAAGGTGACCTCCTGGTCCTGGAAGATCAGCGCGACCGCGTCCGGAGTCTCCGCCACCTGGCGTTCGAACAGCTCCGGCACGGTCAGGTGCCGCTCGGCGGGGATGTCGAGGTCGTCCAGCCGGGCCGCGTCCGGGTTCGGCCACTGGCCGAGGATCGCGTCGCGTTCGGCCGCCGGAAGCAGATCCAGCTCCGTGATCCGGGCCTTCGGGTCGGTGGCGATGCTTTCCAGCAACCGGACGTAGTGCGCGCCCAGGCGTTCGATGGTGGCGCGGTCGAACAGGGCCGTCGAGTACTCGAACCAGCACCGCAGCACCCCGTCGGTGCGTTCCTTCACCGTCAGCGTGAGGTCGAACTTCGCGACCGACTCCCCGCTGCCCAGCCCGGCCGCCGCGCAGCCCGCCAGCTCGGACGGCAGCACGCCGGCCATGTGCTGAACCTCGAACATGATCTGGAACAACGGGTTACGGGACAGGTCCCGGCCCGGCTGCAGCGCGTCGACCAGGTGCTCGAACGGCACGTCCTGATGCGCGAACGCGTCCAGTGCCGTGCGCCGCACACGGTCGACCAGGTCGGTGAACGACGGGTCGCCGGTCAGGTCGGTGCGCATGACGAGGTTGTTGATGAAGAACCCGATCAGGTCCTCGGTCTCCTGCCACGTGCGTCCCGCGACC
>CBIMJO010001449.1:0-3114 GCA_966244135.1 uncultured Actinocrispum sp.
CACCGGGCGCTGGACACGGCCGTCCAACGTGGACTGTTGTTCCCAATGGGCATCATTCGCGGCTACCTGGCCAGGATCGCGTGGCTGCGCGGCGATCTGGCGCAGGCGGCCGAACACGTGGAACTGGGCACCGCCGCCGTGCCGAAGCCGAACATCGGGTTGCCGTTGCTGGACGCGACCGCGGTGCGTCTGCTGATCGAACAAGAAAAACTCGCGGACGCCGACGCAGTGGTGGAATCCGGTGTGCTGTCGGGAGACCGGCTGCCGCATGCCTCTGTTCACCTGTGGCTGCTGGGCGCGCGGGCGCGGCTCCGGACCGCCCAGGGCAACTATCGCGCGGCCACCGCCGATGCCCTCGCTTGTGGACGGTTCTGCGAGCAGCTGGGCACCACCCGGATATGGGACGTGCCATGGCGACTGTACGCGGCCGAGGCTCATTTCCTTGCCGGACAGCACGAACAGGCGAGCTACCTGGTCGGCGAACAGCTGCGGCTGGCGCGAAACCTCGGAGTACCACGGCACATCGCCGTCGCGTTGCGCACCGCGGCCCGGTTCGCGGACACCACGGCCGCACACCGGCACCTGACGGAAGCGGTGGATCTGTTGCGCGACGGACCCGCTCGCCTGGAACTCGCCCGGACGCTGGCCGATCTGGGCGAGCGGCTGATGCGGGACGGCGACCGGCGCGCCGCGCGGGACACGATCCGGCAGGCCGCCGAACTGGCGCTGGAATGTCACGCACCCGCGATGGCCGAGCGGTTGAACGCCAGTCTCACGGCCGGCGGTGGACGCCCGTCGCGGCTGAGCGCTTCCGGTGTGCACGCGTTGACGCCGTCCGAACGCCGGGTGGCCCGGCTGGTCGCCGACGCGCTGACCAACCGGCAGATCGCGGAACGCCTGTTCGTCACCGAGAAGACCGTGGAGGCTCATCTGAGCCGCACGTTCCGCAAGCTCGGCGTACGGTCGAGGACGCAGCTGATGGCCGAGCTGACCGGCAAACACGCGGGGTTTGTGTAGGGGTTTCCCGGATGGTTGGGGTCCGGTGCGTTCATAGCCTCGCCCTATGAGTGAGCAACCACAGGGAACACCGACTCAGCTGCTGTCCCGCGTCAGCGCGGCGGCGGATGGATCGGTGTGGGGTATCGACAAGAGCGGCGCCGTTCTGCAGTACGTGAGCGAGTTACGCACGTGGCGCACGCTGCCGAACGCGCCGCAGCTCGTGCAGCTGTCCGCGGGGAGCACCAAGGACATCTGGGGCGTCGACCAGGCTGGCCGGATTCTCCGGTACAGCGGTGATGAACAGGCCTGGCAGCCCGTGGCCGGCACGCTGTCGCAGGTGAGCGTAGCTGCGGATGGCACGGTGTGGGGAGTCAACAGCGCGGGGACGATCTTCCGGTTCGTCGGCGGATCCCAGGTGTGGCAGCCGGTCCCCGGCCAGCTGTCGCAGGTGTCCGTGGGCAGTGCGACGAATGTCTGGGGCGTCAACAAGGCCAGGAACATCTACCGGTATGTCGGCGGGGACGCGGTTTGGGAGCAGGTGCCCGGGCAGCTGTCCCAGGTGATCGTGGGCGGCGACGGGTCCGTCTGTGGCATTTCCCGTTTGGGGCACGTGTGCGCGTACACCGAGCCGCCCAACTACTGGTTCGAGACCGCGGCCACGGTGCATGACCTGTCCGTGGGAGATTCCGCCAACGTCTGGGCGATCCTGCCGGACCAGTCCGTGATCAACCTCGTGGGTTTCGCGGGCGGGGAGGGCCACCACGGCGCTTCGGCCGGCAATCACCTGCTGCGCTGGGACGCCGAGGACGTGTTCGACGACAGGCAGAGCACCCACCTCTGGATCGTCAACCGGGCGGCCACCCTGGCCAGGCAGGATCCCGACGTCGGCAAGATGATCTACGACCTCGTTCAGCCCGGGAAAGGCCGGATCGGCGACGATGGCTTCCACGACAACTTCTGCCAGGGCCTGTACGACGCCGACTGGAAGGCCCCGTACAACGACCCGGTCGTCTTCGGCCTGGATTCCTACAAGAGCCATTTCTACGACCCGGCCGACGGCACGAACTGGATGGGCGAGGACGACCCGACCGCGTTGACCAGGGGGCGGGAGTTCTTCCGCCAGGCCCGCCAGGCCTTCCGGAATGGCGACCTGAAGAAGGCGGGCTACAACCTCGGCCTGTCCCTGCACTATCTGACGGATCTGACCCAGCCGATGCACGCGGCGAACTTCACCTGGCTGAGTTCCGTCGTATGGGGTTACCACACCGGTTTCGAGTCCTACGCGATGGCGATCCAGGACCAGGCCGTGATCCCGGAGCGCTACGAGCCCAGTGCGCTGGGCCTGCTCCCGGACGACTACCTCAAGGCCGCGGCGCGGAAGTCCAAGGAGTACATCGGCAGCATCTGCAAGCCGCAGTGGACGCTGAACTACAAGACGATCCCGGACCAGGTGTGGCAGGAGCAGGTCCGGCCGGTGGTGCTGGAGCAGCTGCTGCCCAACGCCATCCGGATCGCCGCGCAGTATCTCGTCGCCTGGATGAAGTCGGCCACCCAGCCCGACACCGGCCCGAGACTCCGCGTGTTCCACCGCGGCTACAACGACAGCCAGGAGATCTGGTGCAGCGCCTACACCGAGCCGACCTGGGAGCTGGACCAGCGGACCAACGCGTTTCCCGCGTTGACCAGCCTGTCGGCGGTCACGTTCAACGGGCAGCTCTACTGCTTCATGCAGGCCGGCGGCCAGCTGTCGGTGGCGAGGATCGGCAAATCCGGGCTGGCGGTCAACAACGTCACCGTGCCCCGCACCGGGGCGTCCGAAAGCCCGTCCGCGGTCGTGTTCAACAACCGGCTTTACTGCTTCCACCAAGGCCACGGTGAAAGCGGTGAGCTGTGGTACAACACATTCGACGGCACGAACTGGTCCAGTCAGACGAACCTGCAGAAGGTCAACGGCGCGGAGGAGTACCTGTCGCCGGCGCTCGCGACGCTCGGCAACACGATGGTCCTCATCTACCGGGGCGCGCACACCGCCTCCATCTGGGGATGCGCCTTCAATGGCTCGGCATGGAGCAACCAGGTGCAGTTCAGCGAGATCGTCGCCAAGGACAAGAAGCT
>CBIMJO010001450.1:0-3106 GCA_966244135.1 uncultured Actinocrispum sp.
TAACCGCCCGACCGGCGCACAATCCCCACATCTCCATCCACGCCAAGCACATTGCGCAACAGGGAGACATAACTGTAGAACGTCGCGCGATGCGCGTACGCGTCCTCCCAGACACGGTTGATCAGCCTCTCAACGGGCAGCACATGGTTCACGTCGACCAGCAACGCCGCCAGAATGCACCGCTGATAGCCAGGACCAAGATCCACAGTCCGGCCACCGGCATGAGCCTCGACCGCCCCCAGAACCCGGAACTCCACCGCACCTCCTCCGCCGCACCCCCGGAAGGATGCGGTGCCGACGCCGATTGTTCCCGACATGTCCGGGTATACGGGCCCATACGGTCGAAAATCGCTTGCTGTGCGCGGTGGGCTGCGGGAACGCGTGTGGCCTGGCACCGACAGGGCTAACGACCGACACCGACAAAATCGGCCGGCGTGACGTTCTGTCACATAGCTGACCCAGACCATCAACGAGTGACATCCCAATTGGCCACATGTCAACTACCAGGCCGAATGGGGGACTCACCCTCTCGACGGCGCCACATGCTCGTGGACCCGTGCGACCGGACCGGACCACAGGGTACGATGGAGACGGATTTTGAGACTGTAGGTGCTGGTAGAGGGCGTAGGAAGCACCGTACGGAGGACTTCTAACCTCTTGGTCGCAGGTTCGATTCCTGCCGGGGGCACGCACTCAGGCTCAGTCTGCTCGGTTGCATCGCAACCTTGCCGGGTCGTGCGTCGTATCTTCTGGGGGCGCTCCCAGACCCCCGCGGTCGACGCCTACACCCGGGGGTTACCAGCGTTGGTCTGTCCACATCGTCCAGCCGGCAGGTTCTCGGGGCGTTGCAACCGGGCTCTGGGCTGGTGCGATGACCGCGCGGTTGACGCTCCGGCTAGTCTTGGGGTACGCGACGGCATAGTTTCTTCGCAAGATTTCTCGCATTCCCGCTCCGGTCCCTGGCGGCACTCAGACACGTGTCAGTGCACGTAAGGGGCTGTGATGACAGCGATGGAACCGAGTCGACCCCGTTCGGTACAGCGGTGCCGGAGATCTGCCGGGCCGCTGGCGGTCAGTGACCGGATGGCATGCCGGTGAGCAGCCCAGCGTTGCTCGCGCTACCTGTTGCGACCCCGGTTCTGCTGATGATCGCGGCCCTTGTCCTTCAGCGCTTCGAGACCTCGGTCCTGACCGGCCGCGCCCATGCGCCGGCCGTGGAACCTGTATCCCCGCCGCACTCGTTCGGTGCGGAACCCGTCAGCGCACGCGTGGCCACGACTCCGTACGCCGAGCGACAGTATTGGAGTCACAATCGTGATGCACAGCGACAATCTGCGCACAGCAGTGACGCAGGACGTCTCCAGTTTGAGTCCGGAACAGCGGTACTGCGCCGTTCGTCTGGTGGCGTCGGCGGCTGATGATGCCGCGGACTGCCTGCTGCTGCTCGACGCTCTCGGCCTCGATCCGGTCGATGGCCGCCGGTCCGCGAGGAGATGAGATGTGTCTGTCGCGTCTCGGATGCGTCAATCGTCGAGGTGGGGGTGGCCGATGATGACCGCGCCTCTTGGGCTTTCGAAGCAGGACATGCACACCGTGCTCACAACGGCCGCGCTGGCACCGTCGCTGCACAACAGCCAACCTTGGTGGTTCCGACTGCTGCCGGACCGGATCGAGCTGCACGCCGACCTGAGCCGCGCGTTGCCCGCCACCGACCCCGAAGCGCGGGAGCTGCACCTGTCCTGCGGCGCCGCGTTGTTCAACCTGCGACTCGCGTTGATGGCTCTGGGAATCCGGCCACTGGTGACGCTGCTCCCGGGCGCGGAGGCACCGGGAGCGCTCGCCACGGTTCGCCGCGGCGGCCGGATCCAGCTGAACGAGGAGATGCACGGCCTGCTCATGGCCGTGCCGGCCCGTCGCACGAACCGGCGGCCGTTGCTCGACACCCCAGTCCCAACGGCACACCAGCGGATCATGGTCAGGGCGGCCGAACTGGAGCGGTCCTTGCTTCAGGTTGTGACCGACCGGTCCGAACGGGCGCAACTGCAGCGGTTCGTCGTTCGCGCGTACCGCCATCAGCTGACGGACGAGGATGTGCAGGCCGAACTGTCCGCCTGGACGAGCGCACACGCGGCGACCGGCCTGGGCGTGCAGCTGAGATCCGGCGCTCCCCGGCCCGGGCCGCGGGACGAATGGCTGCTGCGTGACTTCTTCCCCGGCGAGCGGGACGAACACATGCCCGGCGAGGACTGCGAATCCGGTCAGCTGATGGCCGTGCTGTGCTCGTTCTACGAAGGGCGGCTGGGCGAACTTCAAGCGGGTCAAGCCATGCAGCGCGTGCTGCTCGCGGCGACCACGCTCGGGCTGTCCGCCTCGTTCCTGGCCCAGCCGGTCGAGGTGCCCGGCATCCGCGCGGAATTGCGCCGCACCCTCGGCGGATCGCTTGTGCCACAGATCATGCTGCGCATCGGTTCCGGGTTCGCCGTCCCGGCCACGCCCCGGCGTTCGGTCGAGGACCTGCTCATCCGGCCGGTCAGCGGCCCGGCTGTCTGACCGCCGGGTCTTCCGGCCGCACGACCGCGACCGGGCACGCCGCGTGGTGCAGCAGGGCCTGGCTGGTCGATCCGAGCAGCATGCCTTTCAGACCACCGCGGCCACGTGACCCGACCACGACGAGCTGGGCCTCTCGCGTCTGGACGAGCAGGCTGTGGGCGGGCCGGCCGGGAGTGAACACGCGCTGCACCGACACGTCCGGGTACTTCTCCTGCCATCCGGCGAGCCGCTCGGCGAGGACGCGCTGCTCCCGTTCTTCCACAGCGTGGGGCACTGTCGACGCCGGTATGGTGTCGCTCCACGTGTGCAGGGCGACAAGGAGAACACCCAGCCAGGACCCCTGCTCGAAGGCGAACCCGATCGCCGCCTCGCTCGACGGCGACCCATCGATCCCGACGACCACCGGCCGGCCGCCCGTCTCGGTCGGGTGCTCACCGCGGACCACCACCACCGGGCAATGACCGTGGGCGGCCAGCGCGACCGCCACCGACCCGACGAGCAGTCCGGTAAAGCCACCAAGTCCGCGAGAACCCAGCACCAGCACACGCGCCGCCCG
>CBIMJO010001451.1:0-3101 GCA_966244135.1 uncultured Actinocrispum sp.
GCTCGTGCTGTGCGACACCGACCCTCGCACCGGGCGAAGCCACGCGGCGCTGCTGTGCCGCAACACCGAGGAGGACTCGCGTTGAGTGCCTATGCGGCGCAACTAGACCTGCTGCACCGGCAGGCCAGCGGCACCAGTCCGGTCGCGTCGGCTTCCGGCGTGGTGCTCGGCTCACTCGAGCTGGTGCCGGACAGCCCCGATCATCCGCTGGCCCGGTTCGGCCTGGGCGTCGGACATGCCGTGCCGTCCGCCCCGGATGCCCGTGAGGAGTTCGCCACCGGGCTGCTCGGCCTGCACCGAAGCCTGCTGCGGCAGGGAATCGCGCACGCGATGCGGCACCTCGCCAACCGGTCCTCGACCGGCGCCCCGCTGCTGGACCGCCAGCTCGTCCAGGCCGCGCTGGCCGATGTCGCGCTGGAGATCCGCGAGACCGCGGCGCTGCCGGTCGCCGATCCCGCCGCCCGGTGGCGGGCCCACCAGGCACTCGTGGCCGCCGGACGGCTGCTGCTGAGCCTGCTCGGGGCGAGCAGCTTCCTGGTCTCCGGGCCTGGCGGCGACCTGCACCTCGCCGAGGTCACCGGCAACGTCTACCTGCACAACGTCTGCTTGCAAGGGGAGGCGGCATGACCGCGCTGTCCGAGGACCTGCTCGACGACTCGCTGCTCCGGCTGCGTGACCGCTGCCGGGAGGTCGCTCCGTCCTTGCGCGACCTGGGCATGGCGCTGGACCGTGATCCCGACGCGATCACCGAGTACCTGCACCTGCCCGCGTTCGCCCTGCTCGACCAGGTCTTCACCCCACCGGAGTTCCAGAACCGGACGGACATCGAGCCGTTCGACCCGACCTGCACCGCCCTGGTCGTGATCCTGGAGGCCATCTCGTACGGCGACCCCAACGCCGTGCTCGCCGCACCGGGTGCCGGGCTGTCGCGGGACGTGGTGCGTGAACTGGGCGACGAGACCCAGCGCAACGAGTACTTCGGCCGGGTCGCCGACGGTCCCACGTGGACGTTCTTCGGGCTGACCGAGCCAGGCAAGGGCTCGGCCGCACTGGAGCTGGAGACCACGCTCACCCCGGCGCCGGACGGCGACGGGTTCCTGCTCAACGGCGAGAAGCGCTACATCGGCAACGGCGCCCGGGCCCAGATCGGCGTCGTGTTCTGCCGTCGCGCGCCGGGTCCATGGGGGATCGAGGTGGTCGTGATCGACCCGTCCGATCCCGGTTTCCAGGGCTCGCTGTTGCCGATGGTCGGCCTGCGGGGCGCTCGGATCAGCCGCCTGGTGTTCAACGACGTGCGCATCCCGGCGGACAAGGTACTCGGCCGCCACCGCCCACCCAGCCGGCGCGGTGTCTATGGCGCGCTGCATGCGTTGCTGCGGTTCCGGCCCGGCCTGGCGGCGATGACGCTCGGCCAGACCCAGGCTGTCCTCGACTACCTTCGCGCGCATCGACCAGTGTTACCGGCCTGGGATCGGTCCAGAGTGGACGGACTCGAGGACCGGGTGTCCGCCGTGCGGCAAGCGATCCACGAGGTCTCCGCCGACATCGACCACGGGGTGGTCAACCAGCACCGGGTGGGCGCGGTCAAGATGCGCGCGGCCCAGCTCGGCGAACGGGTCACGCTGCTGGCCGCCGAACTGCTCGGCCCGGCCTCGCTGATCGAGCACCCGTGGCTGGAGAAGGCGTACCGGGACCTGCGCGCGTTCGAGTTCATGGAAGGCACGAGCAACCTGCACCGGCTGTCGGTGTTCCAGGGCCTGCTGAAGAACGACTTCCTCCCGGGAGGCGAGCCGGATGCGGCTTGGGATTGACCTGGCCACCCGCGACGAGCTGACGCGGCTGCTGACCCGGGACTGGTTCCGGCGGTTCGCCTTCGCCGGCCCCGAACTGGACCACGCCGCCACCCTGGCGACCGGCCGGGCGGCCGAATTCCTGGCCGGCCGGTTCGCCGTCAAGGAGGCCGTGCTCAAAGTCCTTGGTACCGGGCTGTTCCAGGGCGTGGTGCCCAGCCACATCGTCGTCACCCGTTCCGGGTCCGGGGAGCCCTTGATCGCGTTGACCGGGTCGGCTTCCGAAGCGGCTCACGCTGTTGGCGTCAGCCAGGTGACGGTGTCGATCACCCACAAACGCGACCTGGTCGCCGCTGTGGCGATGGGATGGTGACCCGGATGGTCATCGAGGCACGCGGGCTGCGGCGGGCGTTCGGCAAGGTCGAGGCGGTGCGCGGGGTGGACCTGCGGGTGGCCGCCGGAGAGATCGTCGGCCTGCTCGGCCCCAACGGCGCGGGCAAGACCACCACGCTGCGGATGCTGACCACCTTGCTGCGCCCCACGTCCGGCAGCGCCATCGTCGTCGGCGCGGACCTGGTGACCGAGCCTGCCTTGGTGCGCAAGCGGATCGGTTACGTCGCCCAGAGCAGTGGCACCGACCCACGCAGCCGGGTCCTCGATGAGCTGGTGCTGCAGGCGTCGCTGTATCGGGTGTCACGTCCACGGGAACGGGCTTTGTCGGTGTGCGAACTGCTCGGCCTGTCGGATCTGGTCCGCCGTCCCGTCGGCGCTTTGTCCGGTGGGCAACGCCGACGCCTCGACATCGCGCTCGGACTCGTGCACTCCCCGGGACTGCTGTTCCTCGACGAACCCAGCCTCGGCCTGGACCCACCCAGCCGGGACGAGCTGTGGGCCTACGTCCGATCCTTGCGCGACCAGCACGCCACCACGGTCCTGCTGACCACGCACTACCTCGACGAGGCTGACGCGCTGTGCGACCGGTTGCTGGTCATGGACCACGGCCAGGTCGTCGCGGCGGGGGAGTCGGACGTCCTCAAGAGCGGCCTGTCCGGCGACGTGATCACCATCCGCGTCTCTGGTTGTGATGCCGCCATCGTCACCGCCCTGCGCGACCACGAAGCCGTCCGCTCCCTCGCACACGACGACACCGAACTGCGGCTGACCGTCCACAACGGCGACCGGGTTCTCGCCGACATCGTCCGGCTCCTGGACGCGGCCGGGCTCGCGCCAACGTCAGTGAACCTGCGCCGCCCCACCCTCGACGACGTCTTCCGGGCGGTCACCGGTCACCCCCTCGTCGAGGGAACACCA
>CBIMJO010001452.1:0-3100 GCA_966244135.1 uncultured Actinocrispum sp.
CATGGCGTTCTGGTGGCGGCTCTGGCCGGGACCGCGGAACACGCCCGCAGGCACGTCGCCAATGGCGTCGACATCGTGGTCGCGCAAGGCTATGAGGCCGGCGGGCACACCGGTGAGATCGCGAGCATGGTGCTGGTCCCGGAAATCGTCGACGCCGTCGACACACCTGTTCTGGCGGCCGGCGGAATCGGCTCCGGACGTCAGGTCGCGGCCGCGCTGGCGCTGGGCGCGGACGGCGTGTGGATGGGCTCGTATTGGCTCGCCACCGAGGAATACACGCAGTCACTGGGTGAGTCTGCTATGCAACAGGCCCTGGTGGACGCGACCTCCAGCGACACCGTGCGGACCCGCATCTACACCGGCAAACCCGCGCGGCTGCTCAAGACCAAATGGACGGACGCGTGGGCGGCCGACGACGCCCCGCAGCCGTTGCCCATGCCGCTGCAGAACCTTCTGGTGGCTGAGGCCCATGACCGGATCAGCCGGGCGAACGATCCTTCGGTGATCTCCATGCCGGTCGGCCAGATCGTTGGCAGAATGGACAAGGTCCGTCCGGTCGCGGCGGTGATGGACCAGCTCGTCGCGGAGACGGCCGCGACGCTGGAGCGCTTGCGAGCGCTGTGACCGCGTGCCTTTTGGGCGGATTTCGGTGACCATTTGGTCGCGGCGCCATCAATTTGTCCGAAAGTGTCACAAAACTGCGGGAACTAGCGACATACTGCGCGCGTCCAAGAAAACGCCGTGGTCATCCGTGGCCACCCAACCCGCAGGCGCTTGAGGAGTTCGGATGACAAACGAATATGGCCAGCAGCCTTACCCAGGTCAGCAGCCGTATCAGGGCCAGGGTCAGCCGGGCTACGGCTACCCTCAGACGCCGCCCGGTGGTCAGCCGGTCTACGCGGGCCAGCCCTACCCGCAGCAGCAGTCCGGTTACGGTCCGGCGCCGATCGAGAAGCCCGGCACCATCACCGGTGCCGCCGTGCTCGGCTTCATCCAGGCCGGTCTCACCCTGATCTCCACCATCATCTTCGCCGTCGGCCTGATGAACGCCGCCAGCATCGCCTCTGAGGGCCTGGGCGAGCCGTGGGCGGTCTGCATCGCCCAGTTCGTCGGCGTGGTCATCCTGATCGTCGGCGCGGTGCAGCTGATCGGCGGCTCGTCGCGGATGCTGTTCCTGATCGCCACCGGCCTGGAGGTCGCGCTGTCGCTGTACTGGGCCATCCGGTTCGGTGCCGCGGACACCGCGGGCATCAGCGCGGTCGAGAACTTCCGCAACAGCCTGATCATCATCGCCGTCGGCTTCGCGATCATGCCGGTGATCGGCCTGATCCTGGCCGCCGGTTCGGGCCCGGGCAACTACATCAACGCCAAGCGCGCCGCTGCCGGCCGCTGAGTTCACCAGCGAACGGGGCTGTGGGCCGGGGTTTCCCCGGCCCACAGCCCCGTTTTCGCGTCATACCGGGTTTGCGGCCAGCGCGGCGCCGATCCGGCGCAGCTGGGCGGTGGCCGCGCCGAGGGTGAACTCGTTGCGCTTGGCGGCCACGAAGTAGCGGTGCAGCGGGTAGTCCGTGTCGATGCCCATGCCGCCGTGCACGTGGACCGCGGTGTGCGCGATGCGGTGCCCGGCGTCGGCGGCCCAGAACTTCGCGGTGGCCACCTCGGTGTCGGCCGGCAGGCCTTCGCTGACCCGCCAGGCGGCCTGCCAGAGGGTCAGCCGGATCGCTTCGACGTCAACGTAAGCGTCGGCCAGGCGCTGGGCCACGGCCTGGAACGTGCCGATCGGGCGGTCGAACTGGACCCGTGTGCGGGCATGTTCGGCGGTCAGCTCCAGGGCTCGTTCGGTGACACCGAGTTGCAGGGCGCAGAGGCCGACCGTCGCGCGGGTGACCATGGCGTCCACCAGGTCCTGGCCGCCGGCGATCTCGTTGGCCGGGACCGAGCCGAACTCGAGCCAGCCCTCGGAGTCGTTGTCCACCACGCGTTGGCGTTCGATCGTCAGGCCGGGGGCGTCCCGCGGCACGGCGAACACCTGGACCCCGCTGGGGGTCTGCGCGGGAACCAGGAACAGCTCGGCGATCCCGCCCGCCGGGACACAGGACTTGGTGCCGGACAACAGCCATCCGTCCCCGTCCGGCTCGGCGGTCACCTCGTCTTCGGACAACGCCGCCGTGGCAAGGACATCGGTGCGCCCGGCGACGACGACCGAGAACAGGTACGGCACCGCCGCGACGGCCCGGCCGAGTTCGACCAGCACACTGCACTGTTCGAGCAGGCCCAGATCGTCCACGATCCCGCTGCTCTTCAACGTCTTCCACAGCTCGGGGTCGAAGCGGTCCTCTTGTGCCTCGGCGGCGCGCAGCCGGTCCTCGGACACGTCGGCCAGGATCGTCCGGGTCAGATCGGTGAGCGCGAGCTGCGCCTCGGAGAACGAGAAGTCCATGGTCAGCCCCTCTTGGCCATCGGCAGCTTGAGCCCGGTCGCGGCGATGATGTCGCGCTGCACCTCGTTGGTGCCGCCGCCGAAGGTGAGGATCAGCGCGGCCCGGTGCATCCGCTCGATCCGGCCGCCGAGCAGCTCGCCGCGCGAACCCGTGCGCACGTAGGCGTTCGTGCCCAGCACCTCCATCAGCAACCGGTAGGCCTCGGTGGCGAACTCGGTACCGAAGACCTTGGTCGCCGAGGCGTCCCAAGGCTTCGGCGAATGCTCGACGCCCCAGGCGATCCGCCAGTTCATCAGCTTGAGGAACTCGGCCTTGGCGTGCACCCGCGCCAGATGCAGCTGCACCCACTCCTGGTCGATCACCCGGCGGCCGTCGGGCAGCTTGGTGTTCTGCGCCCACTCGACCACGTCCCGCAACGCGTTGCGCACCGGGGCGGACGAGGTCAGCGCGACCCGTTCGTGGTTGAGCTGGTTGGTGATCAGCGGCCAGCCCTGGTTCTCCGTACCGACGAGGCTGGACACCGGTACCCGGACGTCCTCGTAGTACGTGGCGCTGGTCATCACGCCGGAGACGGTGTGCACCGGCGTCCACGAGAAACCCTCGGCGCTCGTCGGCACGATGATCATCGACAGGCCCTTGTGCTTCGGCGCGTCCGGGTCG
>CBIMJO010001453.1:0-3099 GCA_966244135.1 uncultured Actinocrispum sp.
TCGCGGTCAGCTCGGTGATCTTGCGAATGCCCTGGGCGTCCAGGATGTTCGCCGGGTCGAGCTGGGTCATCGGGGTCTGCTCGAGGTAGTCGATCGCCGCGTCCTCGAGGGAGTACCCGTTGAGGTCCGTGCCGATGACGCGGATGATCTGGTCGCGGAAGTCGTCGCGCTTGGTGTAGAGGTCGACGAAGTCCAGCTGCTTGCCGACGGTCTTGAGGGCCTCGGAGAACTTGGCGTTGAACAGCTCCTGCAGCGTGGTCTCGTCGCTGGCGCGGGCGGTGCCGATCGCCTGCGCGACCTTGACCACGTCCTCCACGGTCTTGTTCACCCGCACGAAGAACGTGATCCGGATGTCCGCGCGGATGTTGTCCCGGCAGATCAGGCCCTCGGTGCCGGCCCGGTTGATCTCGATGGTCTTCACCGAGATGTCCATGACCTCCGCGCGGTGCAGCACCGGCAGCACCACCGCGCCGGTGAACGTCACGTCCACCCTGCGCACCTTGGAGATGATCAGCGCCTTGCCCTGGTCGATCTTGCGGAACAACCGGCTGACCACGAACAGGATCACCAGGACGACGAGCAGCACGGCGCCGATCGCCACGCCCACACCGATTCCGACAGCGTCCATGCCTTAGCCCTTCACCTGAGTATCTACCGGGGCCACCCAGAAGAACTCGCCCGCGGTGTCGTAGTCGTAGATCAACGCGATCGACCCGGCGCGCAGCTCGTCCGCGCCGGTCTGCCGGACCTGGACGACCGCCGAGGACCCGTCCTCGGCGTGCACCTCGGCCTGGCCGAAGTCGGTCGTCACCGTGCCCGTCCTGATCACACATGTGCGGCCGACGAAATCGGCCCGGGACGCCGCCGCGGGGGTGTGGAAAATCCGGCGCAGCGGCGTTACCAGCAAACGGGTCACCAGCAAACCCAGCAGAATGGCGACCAGCGCCACCACGGTCCCCAGACTGATCCGAATGCCGGAAGGGGAACCGTCCAACAGGACCGTTCCCACCAACGCGGTCAGCCACGCGACGATCACTGTGAGGCTCAGCACCACGGTCAGCGGCACACCGCCGAACCCCAAGCCGGACAACAGATCCCCGCCCTCCTCGTCGGCGTCGAGCGCGCCGGCGAGGACCAGCAGCCAATAGCCGATGAGCACGGCGAAGAGGAACGTGAACAGCACGGCCGGAAACGCCAGAACCGCGCCGAAGAACTCCCCCATGGCACTCCCTGCCCCTTCTTGGCGCGGACGATATCACCCGTCCGCGCCACAAGGGAGCGAATACGGCGAATTGCCCGGGCAGACTGCCCGATGGGGTTTTCGCCGCTGATTGGAGCGTGTCCCGCCGCTCAGCCGGCCGGCGTGTACGAGAGGATGACCACACCGTTGTCGTGCGGCACGGCGCTGTTGAGGGTGAACTTGGTCAGGGCCGCGTCCCGGTAGAGCAGGTCGGCCGGCTTGGCCTTGCCGGACAGCACCGGGTGCAGCCACAGCCGGACCTCGTCGACCAAGCCGGCGTCCAGCAGCAGCCGGGTCACCGAGCCGAACCCGTACTGCACGATGTTGCCCTCGGTCTCCGCCTTGATCTTGCGCACCTGCTCGACGACGTTGTCGCTGAGGACATCGGTGTTGTTCCACTGCGGGTCGGTCAGCGTCGTGGAGACGGCGTACTTCTTGAGGCCGTTGATCCGGTCGGCGAAGTCGCCGTCCCGCTCCGGCCACGAACCGGCGAAGCCGTCGTAGGTGGCGCGGCCCATGATCAGCGCCTCCGCGCCCCACAGCTGGGTGCGCGCCTCCTCCATCAGCGCTCCCATGTAGTCGAAGTGCCAGTCCTGCATGTTGGTGATGTCGCCGTCGAGGGTGATGTACGTGTTGTTGACGATGCGGCCCATGGTGTCTCTCCCTGGCTCGTTCTTGCTTGGACACTGGGGCGTCGAACGTGCCACGACCGGATCGACAGGATTTCCGAAAAGGAATTTTCTGTCTCGAGAAGGTGTCCGGATGTCGGAAAACGCCAGAAGCGGGTCGCCTGTCAGGCCAAGCCGTCAGCACCTGGGCAACACTCGCGGCCATGACCGTCCGAGGACGCGGCACTGTACGAAGTGGACCGTCCGGAAGTGCTGCGGCTCAAGGACTCGCTGGTCGTCGAGGCGCCAGTATGCAGGCGGGTGGCAGCCGGCGCGGACCTGACCGAGGACTGGGCGGAACCGTTGCCGGCGGCGGGCTTCGCCCCGGCGCGGCCAACGTGCCGGCTGGCCGAGGGGGTGATGCAGTACTTGGCGGAAGCGGACGTCGAGGCGCTGCTGGACCGGGTCACCGGCTTGTCGGCCGCGGGCAGCCTGCTGCTCACCGAATTCGCCGGGCGGTCCTTACTGGACAGTCCGGCGCCGCGGCCGATGCTGGAGCTGTTCGCGGCCCACGACATGACCTGGCGGTACGGCACCGACCAGCCGGAGGAACTGCTCGAACCCCGGGGCCGGCGGGTGGACGTGGTCCTGATCAGTGAGGTGGGCACGGCGCTCAACAGGTGGCCGTTCCCCTCGGTTCCACGGAATACACCTGGCGTTGGCCAGGGTCACTTTGTCCGCGCGCGGCGCTGACCTGGATGGGCACGGTGTCGACCGCCTCGTCGATCGCCGCCGTGGCCTTGCGCAGCCGGTTGAGCGCGCGGTGCTGGGCGAGCCGGATCGCCGTGGCGGTGTTGCCCATCGCCTCGGCGGTCTGCTCGGCGCTCAGGCCGACCGCGACCCGCAGCACGATGATCTCCCGCTGGTTGCGGGGCAGCTCGTCCAGCAGCCAGGGCACCAGCACGTCCCCCAGGTCGACCCGCCCGGGCTGCCCGCCGAGCGCCTCGTCGACCTTCCTGACCGCGGTGTCGTAGACCAGTTCCATCAACGGCCGCCGGTTGGCCGGCAGCGCGGTCAGCACCGCGTGCAGGACCTGCTTCGCGACCCCGTCCGCATGGGCGAACGAATGGTCCCGCTTGCCGAGCCGGGCCCGGCAGTACCGCACGATCACTGGGCGGATCGACGACAAAATTCGGTCGAGCGCCTGTGCATCACCCATGACATCTCCCCGCAAGTCCGGCGCTGAGTCAG